>NZ_LZML01000124.1:0-73491 GCF_001665695.1 Nocardia sp. 852002-51101_SCH5132738
CCCCACGACACCTTCGTCCCGCCCACCCCGCGCCGCCCGGTCGAGGATTTCCTGTCCTTGCCGCATTGAGGCGCCGGAGACCGGTCGCCCCATGGCGGGGTGGCCACCGGCCCGCCACACGCTAGACTGACCACGCCTGATCGTCACCCCCGGGAGGCACAGGCATCGTGGACCACTGCGAGGCAGGTGCGAATTCCGTTGCGAAACGGGGTTTTCCACATTCCGCGCACGGTCCGCGCCCTCGTAGCTCAGGGGATAGAGCACCGCTCTCCTAAAGCGGGTGTCGCAGGTTCGAATCCTGCCGAGGGCACAGCTTGACCTGCGTTTTCAGGCAGATTCGCACGCCGCGTGCCAAATGCATGCCAGATGCTGAAGGCTGACAGGCTCAAATGTGACCTTTTCGGAGCAACGGGGAGCACACGCCAGGCCGTGCGTCGTCACTTTCGTGTCGGGCATCCGACATCGCGTTCTGTGTCCGATTCAGCGCGCCTCACCAACGGGGACACGCCCGGCATTCTCCGGAAGGTGCCACCTTAAGGGTTAACATTCGCCGGTGGATGAGGTGACGAAGTACCGGTGGGCCTTGCGGAGGTCCGCAGACTTGGCCAGCGACCCATCAAACCGCGGCGATAAGGCGGCGTGGTGGCGTCACACCCACCAGCGCCTCCTCGACCACGAAGGCGTTACCGGTTCACCGTGTCCACGGTGTGGTGAAGCCTGGCCGTGCGTTTCGACGATGGGAGCGATCAGCGATCTCGAAAGCGGCTCGCAGGGGTACTGATCAACCCGATTTCGGATCAGCGACGTTTCCAAACCTTCTCGCAGCAGATTGCCATTTGACGAAGTCTGGCCAAGCGGCGGTGAGATACGCGCCGTGTAGACCGGGCCGCTTTTGAACGCACAAGTAAGTGAATTAAGGTCGAAAGCTTTAATGACAGAGGATACCGACTCCAAGTTGCTCCCAGCGGAAACGAAGCTGGCCGCCGCAGTAAACCAGGGAATCATGTGCCGGTTGGTATCGTCCGATACCAACCAGGAGCCTGATCGCAAACTCACTCTTGAGGATATGCAGAAATGGAGTGACGATCACGTAATCCGCGCCTCTTTCCTGAAGAAGCTACTCGATCGAAATCAAAACACCTCGGTGCATGTCTCAGGGGCTATCATCGATGGAGCCCTATTCTTGACGGGTCAGCAAATTCACATCCTGTACCTTGAGAAGTGTTTCATCCGCGGAGAAGTCCACGCCGACGGGATGAAAGCCGGTTCCCTCACATTTATTAATTGCGTCTTTTCGGCGCACGTCGGACTCGTCGCGTCCACCGTCGATGCGTTTGCATTTACAGGGTGCACCACCCTAAGGCCGGTGTGGTTTCGTGACTCAATTTGGGGATCGGCGATGTTCGATAATACCGAACTCTTGGCAAAAGCCTGGTTTGATCACATGATCGTCACTGGAAGGGCCACTTTTACGGAAGGTCAGTTTCACGACGTTGACTTCAGCGGCTCTCGTTTTCTTAACGATGCCACATTCACGGGAACCCATTTCTCGGGCGAAGCACGCTTCACTGATGCGGTAGCGCAGACGTGGAATTTCAACGGCGCGCAGTTCGATGATCCAAACCCCGGTCTATGGACTGGAAATAATATCGACCTGTCCGATACGACGTTTCGCAAACGTGGGCATCTAACAGTCATGGCGAAAACCGTCACAGCACGCCGGTTGCGATCTATAGAAGGCACACAGCTTTCCGTACGCTCCGAGACGCTGGACCTGACGGAAGCAGACTTTCAAGGACCCAGCATAGTCACCAGCTACCAGTTAGACGAGAGCGACCGCGTCGCCTTCCCGATCCCCCTAGACACCCTGGATAGTTTCCCGCTCGCAAAAGACATTCGCGAGTATGCCATCAATCGGTCCAATGCCTTCACGGAACAAATTGTAAATACAGTGCGGCAGATTCCCGGTTGCGAACTACGCTCACTTCGCCGCGCATCCGTTGCGAAGCTGGCGCTCACCAAGGTTTCGCTGGGAAACTGCCGCTTTGCTGACGCCCACAACCTCGAGCAGATCAGGATCGGGCACGAGTGTACATTTCACCGACCTCGCAGACTTCTGCGGACACGCCGGGACACAATCGCGGAAGAAGACCTCTGGCGCGAATCCCGCCGAACAAACACCGGCCCGCCGTTTGACGTGCCCTCACCGGGAGAGATAGCGGCCATCTACCGTTCTCTACGCAAGTCGTTCGAGGACACGAAGAACGAGCCCGGTGCGGCCGACTTCTATTACGGCGAGATGGAGATGCGACGTCACGCAGCAGCGCCAAGGTCGTTCGACCGATGGCTCCTGAACGCGTACTGGGCTATTTCCGGCTACGGGTTGCGGGCATCGAGAGCACTGCTGATTTTGGTCGCTACCCTGGTACTCGCTGGAGTTCTCTATCATCAGCCAGCCTTTGCGCAAGTCGTCACACCCGGCCGAATCACCGCGTTGAACTTCGACAACGGCACTCTCGTGTACAGCAAACCGTCGAAGTCACCGGTTCCCTTCCCTGAGGCACTGGAATTCGCAGCACAGCAGAGTATTTCTTTGCTCTGGCGTCCACCTACCGCGATCGCTACCAGCCACGGAGGAACCTGGCTCGCATGGGCTCTGCACCTCGTTTGCCCAGGATTACTGGCATTGGCCGTGGTGGCCTTGCGAGCGAGGATCAAACGCTAAGTGCGGCGGCACGAAACTGACCCAGGCGCCGGCCACGGAAACCAGTCCGGTGATCGGCATCCACCACAGCAGCCCCACCTTGGCTGCCCGCATCGAGGTTGCAGCCGAACTCGCGCGACAAGCCGACTACGATTCGAACCTATGTTCGATGATTGGCCGGACGAGTTCAGCCCCTCGCTCCGCCGTACTGTTGCGCCGCCGAGACCCGTCGTCGTCAACCTGGGTAAGGCAATGCCCACCGATGCGCTCAAAGGATTCGGACGCAACAAGATCGCGATGAAGATCAAGGCCGGCGGCCTGAAACTGACAGACGATGTACCAGGACTCCTGCAGGCCTGGGCTCGCGTTGCCGACGGTACTTGGCTTGGGCTCGTCGAGATGGTCCTGTGGACTGGCAACGGCCGCGGGAAGCTACCCGTGATGCAGTGGTGCCCAGCCTCCGCCATATCGCCGGCGAGGTGAGTTCGGCCGGAACTGCAGGCACGTCCTAGCCGACAGGAGGCTCAGCCTCTGGGCGTGTGAGCTCCAGTTCGATCAGCCAGCCCTTATGGATGCCGTAGCCTGCGTACACGCACTCTTCGCACACCACGATGTTGGCGCTCCCCGGGCTGTAGATAAACCCCTGCTTCGCTCCCACGAACCGCTGGCAGTCGACGCAATCGGCCCCATAGATGTTGCGCTGCATACGTTCCTCCTCGGTGGATCAGCCGTGCCGACTCGGGTGCGCCGGCCGACTGTCGTGTTGATGCATACGAATCAATCCGCGTTCAGGCCAGCCAAATGACCCAGCCGATTGCCAGGACGAGGCACAACACGGCAAACACGATGCAGGTGTTCGTCAGCCTCGCGGCTGTGCGCTTGAGTTGTTCGATCTCGGCGGCCGACTTCTTTCGGCCCTCTTCAGCCTGGGAATTCATCGCCAGCAGCTTCTTGGCCGCGGAAGTGAGCCGGTCGTTCTCGGCGGCGGCGCGTCCGATCGCCTTCTTCTGGTCAGCTATCGTGCTGTCCCGGTCGCCGAGGGTTCTGACTTGGTCAGTGATCGTCTGCGCCTGTTCGTCGATCTTCTCGGCATGACTGTTCGCGGTGGCGCGTGCGGCGCGGAGGTCCGTTCGGAGTTGGTCGCGTTCGGCGAGGGCGTCGGCGAGTTGCCGCTTCTTGGTGGCGATTTCGTGTGCTTGGTCTTTGGTGTGTTGTTCCCAGTCGGTCACGGTGGCCCATCCTGCGGTTGTGGCGGTGCTGTATGCCCACGCGAGTTCGTCGGTGCTGCTGCTGGTCCAGTCCAGTAAAAACCGGTCGAGCGGCCAGCGGGCCACGACCATCCGTGTCCCCGGCCCTCGCCGCGCGGGTTGGTGGCGGAGGACTCCGGTGTGGAGTTCGTACCCGCCGCGGATGGCGGGGCGGAAGTCGCTGACGCCGGCGGCGGGTAGCTTCTCGACCCAGTTGCAGTGGCGGGTCAGCCAGACGACGCGGTCGCATCCGGCCGCGCGCAGTCCTTCGGTGCGCGCACGTGCGGTGTCTAGGTCGAGGTGGCTCCATTGCACCTCGACGGCGTAGGCGATTCCGTTTTTGGTTCCGTAGACATCGGGAAACTGGTCACCGATGTGGGGCTCTACCGTGGCGTCGGACAGCCCGTAGTGCTCGAGCCGGTCGCGGGTCCAGTACTTGAGCAGGGCATGGTCGAAGGTTTCCGACCCCTTCCCTCCGATCGGGATCTGACCGGCCGGCGTCCGTTTGCCGTGCCGAAGGAAGGGATTCCCGACTCGCGAGTGGTATGGCTCCACCTTGTTGCCGCAGAGCAGGCAGCGAAGTCCCTGCTTGGCTTCCCAGTCGTCGAACACGCCGTCGTCGTGGACGTCGACGAGTACGCCGTAGGGGCCCAACGCCGCGGTCATTTCACTCCCCGGGCACACCCGTCCGCGTGACGCCACCATGCTCGACCCCCTGCGGCCTACCGAAACACGTTGTATCCGAAGGTAACTCGAGGCACCGACAAACACCGCCGGTCCGATCGCTACAGGCAGCGGAAGGGCACCAGTTGTTGACAAGGAACTCTGTTCAGGCCAGACGGATCCGGGACGGTTCAGTCAGCGTCCCTTCGAGGCCACACGTGTGCAGGCGTTGGGCATCTTCGGGACCGTAGGCGGCCAGAACCGACGGTGCGCCGGCGTTCTCACTCGCACGGGTGCCGTCGGGGCGGTGGAAGTGGATTCGGCCGTCGAGGAACAGCAGCAGCGACGCGCGTTTCCAGACATGCTCGACAAACCAACTCGTCTCGGTGCGCGCGAAGACCAAGGCGGTGCCAGTGCCGTGATCAGCCAGTCGGGCAATCCATTTCACCGCTTCACGGCTGTAGGGCGGATTCAGCCAGACCCGTCCCGCCCAATCTGCAGCCAGGCCGTCCTCGGGCAGGCAGATGTGGCGGGCAGCAGTCGCCCACGGACGCGGCTGCGCCGGACTGTCCGGTGCAGCACACGGATCCAGATCGAACGGACCGAGCGCGGCCAGGATCTCCGGCGGAGTCAGCCACACGTCGGTGACCATCCGGGCCGACTGATGCCCACCCATCCCACGCGAACGGGGCCGCCGCTGCCGCCGCCGATACGCCCGCTGCCGGCACGCATTCGAACAGAACCGGCGCGGCCGACCATTCTCCGGCGACTCGATTCCACTGCCGCACATCCCGCAACGGTCCACCGCATCCTCCTCTTCGTAACGGGTTTCGTAACGCGCTTGCACTTGTGCGCTACGCATCGCCGCCCTCTGCCACCGGCACGGTGAAGGGCTGGCTGCAGATGCCGCACAGGATCGGACCGGCGTCGATCGTCTTCTTGTGGGCCCGTACACGACGTACCGGGTCGCAACTGCACACCAACGCGCTACCACTGCGCGGCGCCTTCCCCTTCCCGTCGCCGTCTTCGCCGTCCCCGTCCTTCGCGGCGAGGTCGTGTTCGGACCGACGGTGCGCAACGATCGCCGCGGTCAAGGTGGCGATCTCGTCGGCGTACTGCTCGGCGGTGGGCTCGGGCAGCGTGGTGGTCGACCATCCGATGCGCGGGTCGCGCTCGACGTGCAAGCCGAATTCGTTGGCGAGGTCGCGGAACTTCCCGTTGTGGTAGGCACCGCCGCGGCTGGTCTCGGAGATTCCACGCGTGCGCGCCGCGCCGTGGGCGGCCTCGTGCAACAGCGTGGCCAGTACGTCGCGGGCACCGAACGCGAGTCCCTCGCCCCCGACGAACAACTCGGGCAGCACCTGCTGGCCGTGTTCCCATCGGTCGGCGCCGAACGCGCCGAGCCGCAACCCGCGCCGGCCGGCCGATCCGGACGCCATCGTGACGACGACGTCGGGCACGTCCGGATGCCGGGTGCGAAGGTCGGCCCATACCGATTCGATTGCGGTCGCCAAATCACTGGCAATGGAACTCATGAAACCCTCCCCAAGGGCTTGATGCATATGCATCAATTCTACCGAAAAACTGTGCACAGCAACAGGTTTGACGCATATGCAACAACAGAAATTGATGCCTACGCGTCAACTCCCGCCGATTCCGCAGCTTTGATGCATGCGCGTCAAAACCCCGTTGATGCATCCGCAACAACCACCAGTTTGACGCATATGCATCAAACGCGCCCCGCCCGAACCTTCCTTTTGTGGTCATCGATCGAAACCGGCACGCACACAACATGACTCGACCACCGCACTGAGCGCGTCCCGCGCGCGAACACGACTCCGCAGGAGTCGCACATGCTCACGCGCCCAGCTCTACCAACGCAACGCACCCACCCAACCCCCTTTTATGGTCTCTCTTCCCCTTGTGGTCCTCTCCCCCTTCTTCTGGTTCCCTTTGTCTCCCAACTGTTTGGTGTTGGCTCTCCTCCCGCCCGGCCGCCACTCTCTACAACCACACTCTTCTCAGTGGTGGTAGAGAGTGGCGGCCGGGCGGGAGGAGAGACGACACCAAACACCCAGGTCACAGCGATCTTGTATCGGAATCCAATCGGAATCCCATTCGCATTGATTCCGCATTCGTTCCGAATTGATTCCGCATTGGTTCCGCATTGAAAATCGTTGCCCGACACAGCAGTAGGCCCGTCCAGCGATGCTGGGCGGGCCTACTGCTGTGGTTGCTCGCTACCGTGCTCGACCGGCTCCCGAACGGGCCCCGGCGGGCTCGGAAAATCATTCGGGGTGCGTCTCCTCATCACCTCCCACCAGACCGACGTTGGCGGTCAGTTCCTTGGCCGCGGTCACGGTGCGCGTCACCGCGGACGGGCTGAGTTCGACGTGCTCGGCGATGCGCGAGTGCGACCACTGCTGCTCGAACTTCAGCCGCAGAATGGTTGCGACCTTCTCCGGATCGCGACGGCCGGCCGGATCCGCACCGCACACCGATTCGGCGACCTGCGCCCACCGATCCTGCGCACCCTCCGGCTCGATCGTGGTGCGCTGGGCCGGTTCGATCTCCGGCAGCGACGGTTGCGCGGTGAGTGCTGTCGACTGCGAATAGGTTTCGGTCCGCACCTCCCGCACCGACACCCTGTGTACCGGCTCGTCCCTGCGCACCGGCTCCGGATCGGCGTCGATCCGCTCCGAACCGGTCCGCACCGGCAATGCGGATTCCGGATCGGTGGTGCGCACGTCGTCGGTGTCGTGGTGCTCACGCAGGATCATGTGCGCAAGCGCTGCTCCCATGCCGAGGACTCCGACCGGCAGGCAGGCGACCAGCACGGTGACCGGCCACGGTGCCGAGTGCATTTTCGCGGCTTGCATGAGGTGGTAGGCGATCTGACCGACCGCACCCAGAATGAGACTGCCGAAGGCGGAATACTTGGCGTACCTGCGGGTTCCCTCGGATCGGATGCGGTTGCCCAGCCACACATACAGCGCGTAGGAGGCATAGGCTTCCATGCCGATCGGCAGCGTGATCGCGGTGTTGATCGTGAACGAGTCGGCGATACCGGGCAGCGGATGAACCGGACCGAACCCGGTCAGCTGCCCGAGCCCGACCCAGCCGGACCAGATCGCGACGAACGCGGGCAACGCCAAAAGCAGCACCGGCCACGCCCGCATCGGCTGATGATTGGATTGCGCACCGGTCTGCGCACTGGCGGTTGCGCGGTGGTGCGCAGCATCGTCGCTGCGCACCGCCTGCGCACCGGACCGGAATTCGGTGCCGGACATTGGTGTGTTCCTTCCTCGTGAGATTTGCTGGGTCAGCGCACCGGGGTCACCGGCTACGCGTCAGCCCCCGGGCCTGTGTCCGTTCGTGTTGTGGTGGTTGGCGAAAGTGGCGATCCAGATACGGGACGGGTTCGAGTTCGTCGATGCGGTGGAAAGCATCGAGGTGGTCGGACAGGTCCTTGCCGGCCGCGGCCTGCATCACCCGCACCTCACCGACTCGTCCGTGCAGGGACTCGGCGACGGTGTTGGCGTGGCGGTATCCGGGGCGGTCGCGGTCGGCGACCACGATCACCCGCCCCGCCCCGCGCAGCCATTTGGCATGGTCGGGGGTCCATTTCCCGGCGCCCATCGCGTTGCAGGTCGCGATCTGCCCGGCCTCGAACGCGCGCTGCACGTCCTTCTCGCCCTCGCACACATAAATTTCGCGGCCGGCGTTGACGGCCTCGACGACGTCGGGCAGCCGGAACGGCACAGGCGCGAATCCGGTGTGTTCCCACTCGGTTCCGGTCCAATGGGCCTGCCAAAACGATTTCGCGTCCCCGTGCTCGTGCGGGGTCCGCACACGAGTCACCGCACCCTCCACCCGGCCGTCGGGCCACCGGTAGACATAGGTTTCGACGTTCTCCGGCTCCGCGATCTGCTGCCCGATCTCCTTGCGTGCAGGGAACGCGAACCGGGCGTAGTCGATGGCCTTGTCCACCCGCGACTTCGGCGCCGGCGCCGTGGTCGGGGTAGGGCGGCCCGGCCGCCGCTGGGTGCGGCGGTTCGGGTCGCGTTCGGGCAGGCGGTCCCACAGGTCGCGCACCCGTAATCCAATGCGGGACAGGACTTCTTCGTCATCGCAACGGGCCCAGCAGCGCACCATCGTCTTGCCCTGCTGCGGGTCGTACCGCACTCCCAGCGACGGGTTGTGATGGTGGCCGTCGGCCTCGTGGACAGGGCACAGGTAGTTGGTCCACTGCATCGGGCCCCGCGGAAACTTCGGCGGCCCCATCCGGCTGCTCAATGCGTCGGTGACGACCTCGTACGATCGGCCCCACTCGCTGCGCTCGTCCATGACCGGCTCACCGCTCCCGCACCGGTCGCTCGGCCCGCTGAACCTGCTGCTGGGTGAGGGTGCGGGCCTGTTCCAGGCTGCGCAGCTGCACATCGCTGAGCCCGACGTGCCCGTCCAGCTCCAGGTTGTGGGCGATGTCGGCGCGGAAGCGCTCCATCGTCTCGGGGTTGCGGCGCCAATCGTGGTAGGCGTCTTCGAGGAAGGCCCAGTGATCGGCGTGCGGCCCGGTTTCCCAGCGCTCTGCCAGGGCGTGGCGCTTCATGTCGCACAGCTGGATCTCGTAGCTGGTCACCCGCGGCCGCGCCATCTTGCGTTCCAGGTCGGTGTAGGTGGCGAAGTCGGCGCGCATGGCTTCTTCGTGTTCGCGTTGCATGGGTTATCGGCTCCGCTCGATACCGTTGCGATGCGGGCGGGCTGGGCGAGGGATCGGCTCGTATCGCCTGCCGTTGTCCATTTGCCGAACCCCATCGCGGAGCGCGGTGTCCTCTCGGGCTGTCTGCTCGATGTCGACGCGTTCCTCGGAGCCGTAGCGGTCCTGGCGTGGTGTGGCGTGGGCGAGTTTCTGTACCGCTTCGTCGCGTTCGGTCCTGTACTTGTCGCGCTCGACCGTGACCTCTACCAGTCGCAACCCGTTCTGCCGCAGGTCTTCCAGCTCACGGGCCTGGGCCAGGTTGGTGTTCTTCAACGCCTCCACCTGCGCTGTCGCGGCCGCGAGCTTCCGTTTGTGGTCGTCACGGTCTGCGGTGACCGCGTCGACACCGCGCTGCAGAATCTCCACCCGCCGCGCAAGCTGGTCACGGTCTTCACGCAACCCGCGCACCTCGCGCTCGATCTCGGCCAGCCGGTCGGGGTGCTTCGCTTCCGGCGCAACGGGTTCCGGCGCTGCGACCAGGTGCGCCTGCGTCGGTCGGGTTTCGGTGGGCTGGTCCGGCGGACACTGCTGGGTCTGCTGCGATCCCCAGGTGGTGACCTCGTCGCGCACCATGCCGAGCGGGCCGGTCGCGGACTGCCCGGTCGGGCCGGGGTTGCGCGAATCCCACATCGTCGCGACGAACTGGCCGTCGCGGCGGCTGCTGCCGTTCTCGTACTCGCTCAATCGGTCGGCGACCCACTGCTGGGCCTGCTCGCGTGTAACGAAACTCGCTGTGCGGGGCCGGTTCTGGTGCGGGACCGACGCCAACGCGGGATCGTGGTCGCGGCCGTAGTACTCCTCCGGGCCCACCGATGCCACGAACGGCGCCGCACCATCGGTGCCGAGTTCGCCGCGGCGGGCCTCGACGCCGGCCAACTGGGCCCGCAACCGCGCCGCCTCGGTATCGAGGTGGCGCGCCTGCTCGGTGCGCTGCTGCTGCTCACGCTGGGCCGCCAGGTCACGTTCGATCTCGGCTTGGCGCTGCTGGGTGCGGCGCTCCGAGGTCACCGCGGCTTCACGCGCGGCCAGCGCGGACCGGTCATCGAGCGGCGTAAACAGTCGCTCGATCCGCACCGCGGCGGGCCGGCGTTCGATCTGATCAAGGGCCTGGACCACCTGTCCGCGCTGTTCCAGCGGTAGAGCGGTGGTGTGCAGGGTGTGCTCGATGCGGTGCCGGATGGCATCGAGGCGATCGGTCCGCTCGGCCAGCCACTGCTGGTTGTCGGGTCGGGACAAATCCATGTGGGTGCGGGCCCAGTCCAGCTCGCGGGCCTCGCGGTGGTAGTCGCTGACCCGCAGGTCCGCCCACGCGCCCGCGATGCGGCGCTCGCCGACCTCGATACGCACCGCCTCGGCCAGATCCCGGCGTTCGCGGCGGGTCAGCTTGCGAACCCCGCTGTAGCGGTTGCGGTTGCGGTGCGCCTCGATCCAGGTGCGGGCGACGTTCAGAATCTCGCGCAGTGCTCGCGAGGATTCGCGGCCGATCTGATCCATCTCGTTGTCTGACATATCGGTCAATTCCTCTCAGTGACAGTCGGTTTCGGGTTCGGGTTATCGGGTGCGTTCGATCGGCGCGCGCTGGCGGTTGCGGTGGTCGAGTTCGTCGGCGGCGCGGTCGGTGAGCTTCAATCGGGACGCGTACCGGCCGCGGGTCTCGGCCAACGCGTGCTCGGCGACGCGCACCCGCTCGTCGACGCGGTCGAGGTCGTCCAGGACCGCGTCCGTCGCCTCGACCGGATCGATCTCGGCGCCGAGGGTGTCGACCTCCAACGCATCGGGGTGCCGGCGCAGCGTCCGGTACTCGCGGCGAATCTCTGCGAGCTCGCGCCGGATCTCGTTCATCCGGTCGCCGACATCGTGCAGGCGGCCGTGCAGATCGACCGGGGCGGTGCGGATCGGATCGGGCGGGATTCGGTCTTCTCGGTAGTCGTTGTGGTTCATGGCTTTTCGGCTTCCTTCCACTGGATTTCTTGCGGGCTCGGCGTGCGGGTTATGCGGCGCCGAGGGATTGGGGGTCGTCGGGGTAGGGCTCGTCGGGTGAGAGGCCGAGGAGTTGTTTGCTGAACTGCCAGTCGATGAGCGCCTGTTCGGCGGTGTGGCCGACGATCTGGCTGGCGGTGGTGAACGCGAGCGAGGCGCGGTAGCGGGCGGCGTTGTCGGCGGTGAAGCCGTACTCGTGGCCGGCGTCGGGGTCGATGTGCAGCATCCGGTACTGCTCGGGCACGGTGGCGTCGATCTCGAGCAGCCGCGCGCCGGTGGATTCCCACGGCAGTGGGGAGCACACGAACGCTTGGGCGAGCTGGTACCACATGCCGCGGATCAGCCCGTCCCGCCAGTGGTGCTCGGCGTCGTTGGCGTCGACGAGCCCGAGGGCGCTGGCGCGTTCTTCGCACGCGAATTGGGCTGCGTGCGAGCAGAACAGGGTCGCCATCTCGTCGAGCCAGTACTCGATATCGGTGACCGACACCGTCGGCTCGGCCCGGCCGGTGATGTCGCCGGGCATCACTGGGCCACCTCCGCTGTCGCGGTGGCGGCGTCGTCGGGACGGGACCGGGCCGCGGTGGCGCGGCTGGTCAGCCATGTGACGGCGCCGACCAGAGTGCGGGCGAACGCGGCGCTGCCGCGGGCGAGCGCGGTGGCGATCGTGGCGATCGCGACGGGCAGCGGGGGCCGCAGGGCGGCGTTCCACCACAGGTAGGCCAGCCACCCGATGCCGTACCCGGCTACGGGGACCGCGACGACGGCGGGCTGTCCCCATCCGGCCAGTGCGGCGGCGGTGACCACAAGGGAGGAACTGGCCGCGGTCGAGGTCAGCAACCGGGCCCGGCCACTGGAGCCGGTGGTGCCGGCTTCTTCGGTGGTGTGCTCGGTGTCGTGCTCCTCGTCGTCGACGACGCTCGGGACCAGTCGCAGGTCCGGCTTGTGCTGTGCGAGTGTCGGTTCGGCCGATGCGGCAGGCGTGCGGTCGGTGGCGCGGACGGCGGCGGCGAGGAAATCGCTGACTTCGTCGGCGATCAGGTTGCCGACCTCGTCAGCGGGCACGCCCGCGGCGAAGTCTTCGAGCCGCTTGGGCCGGTCGTCGTCGTTGTGGTCGTGTCCGTCGTCGTCTCGGATGATGCGCATGACGTTGTGCTCCAATCGAATTCGAAAGAGATGGATGAGTTACGCGGCGGCGGTGGCGGTGCCGCCGATACCGGGCTGTGTGGCGGTCTTCTTCGCAGCGGCGGTGCCGGGAAGCGGTGTGAGGCGTTTGGTGTCGAGGGGGACGATGCGGCCGTAGAAGGCGCGGCCCTTCTTGGCGAACACGAAGTCGCCGGTCTCGAACTGGCGGACCCGGTCGGGGTCGACCAGCCACTTCTCACCGACGGAGACCTGGCCTTCGTCGCCGTGGCGCTGGCCCTTGATCAGGTGCCGAGACGGCAGCATCACCCGCCGGGATCCGAAGTGTTTGCATAGCTCACCGAAGTTCTCGCCGTACCCGATCAACACCCCGCCCGCGCACGCTTTCAGCAGCCGATCCAGCGACCACTTATCGGCGGCGAGGGATTCGGGGGATTGTCCGGCGAATACCATCGCCACGCCTTGGGAGCGGCCGCGTTCGGCGATCTCTTCCAGCCCGAGTGATCCCTGTTTGGTGGTCAGGGCGCTGGCCTCGTCGAGGTACAGGGTGACCGAGCGTCGCTGGTCTTTGCGTTTGCGGCCGGCGCGCTGCATCACCATGCGCAGGGTGGCCGCGACCTGGGAGCGGGCGGCGTCCTTGTCGAGTCCGGGCACGGTCATGAACAGCACCGACAGCTCGTCGATGTTGCGGCCGCCGTCGAACACGACATTGCCGGAATCGTCTTTGAGCAGGTCGAACAGGTTGCTGCACTTGATCAGCGCATCGTCGATCTGGGGGACCTTCTCCGCCTGCAACGCGTTGACCTGACGCACCACATCCGGCGCGTTCGACCAAATCTCCTTCAGCTTGTGCTCATTCAGCCGCTCCAGGAACTCGACGTGGCTGCCAGGCGGCCCGATCGGGGCATCAACCACCAAGGACACGATGCGCTTGCGCATGTCGTCGAAGTGCTGGCCCTCCGAGGTGCTGGCCTGGCCCGAGGACAGGAACTCACTGAGCACCGCGCGCTGGTCCCGCGCCGGCATATCCCAGATGTGCAGGCGATCCCCGCCCGGGACGACGGTCGCGATCTCGTGGGCGGGAACGCCCATCGCGGTCGCCAGAGCGGTGATTTCGCGCCCGAATTCGAGGTCGTCTTGGCCGCCCTTGCAGGTGATCAGTACCAGTTGCGGCTTGGGGTGCTTGGCCGCCATCTTGGGTACGTCTTTCCACCGGTACCAGGCCCGCCACTCGTACTCGAACGTCGCCAGGGCGTGGCGTTTGATCAGCTCGGTTTTGCCGCCGCCGGTGGTCGCGATGATCGCCTGATGCCGCTTGATGTCTTTGTGCGGCACCGTCATCCAGTGCTGATGCCGCGCAGTCAGCTCCCGCATCAGCCCGGGGGTTTTGATGTCGGTGCGGTCGGCGAGGGTGCCCAGCACGATGTTCGCGCCGGCACTGTAGGGGGCGCCGAGCTTCGCAGCGCGCACCGCCGCACGAGCCCGGCGGACCGTCAATGCTTCCTGCATGCGTTCGGTGCGCGCCAGCGACTTCAACCCGACAGTGTTGGTCTTGAGCACGAAACTGGCCCACCAATACGTTGCGGCCAGCATCGCCACCGGCACCCCCAGCGACAACATCAGCCGCAACCCCGAAAAGTCACCGGCCGCGACCTGCCCCGCACCCGACCACAAGAGAGAGGCCGGGGTGCTCCAGGAACCGCCGGCCAGGACCGACAACACCGGCAGCACCAGCGATCCGAACGCGAAGTTCCGCAAGCGGTGCGGCGCCAGCGGGAGTGCGGAGGCGACGCCGATGATCAGGATCAGCATCGCGACCACCACCACACCGGCCACCAGCGAATTCGCCACCACGTGCTCGACAGCTGAGACGTCGGGCATGTGCAGGCCGGTGATGTGGTGGTCGACCTGATCGGTCACGTGTCGGACCGGTGCGGGGGTGCCGGGAGGGGCTTCGGGGTGCAGGTTGCCGAACGGGGCGCTGCTGCCCGGTGCCGGTGACATCGGCGCGGGAACCGGGGTGGTGTAGGCGTCCTTGCAGTCGTCCGGGGTGATCAAGGGGGTGCAGTCGCTGGTCATGATGCTTCCTTGGAAAGTCGAATGAGGTTGTCGCGGTGGCGGTTCGCGGCCTTCGCGGCGCGCATGGCGCGGCGTTTGGCGGTGTGCTGTTCCCACTGCTCGTCGAAGTCGCCGACGGCGAACAACAGGGGAAGGTCGGCGAGTTCGCGGGGCAGTCGCTTCTTCGCCGCGGTCACCGCCGCAATGACGCGTTCGGTGCGGCACAGATACAGCACCCCCACCAGCCGGTGGGGCTGCGCGTCGCGCGCGGACCGGAACGCACCGGCCAGCGCGGAATCGAGGTGTTTGGGGTCCTTTTCGGTCAGTTCGACTTCCAGGGCCCACCAGCCGTAGGTGCCGTCGATGACTCCGCAGAACCAGCCGTCGTGCACGTGCGGGCGGTTGGGCATCGGCTCGCGGCCGGTGCTGAACTCCAGCACGGGTTTGCGGTTGCGGGCCTCGGCCTCGGCGCGCAGCCGCTTGCCGGCCTCGTGACGCAGCACCCGCTCGGACACCCACGCCTGCGGGTCGGAGCCGACCAGCATGATGCGGGCCTGCGCCACCGCCCGATAGTGGTTGGCGAACATCAGCGGCGGTTCCCACTCAGAGGGCCGCCACCCCAAATAGCGTGCTGCCACATCGCGTTTCGGATACAGCCACGCCCGCCCGCGCTGCACCTTCGCCAGCGACGCCCACCCGTTGTCGACCAACACCCGCCCGATCGCGTACGCACTGGACTCGTGCACGTTCAAGAACTCGGCCAGCACATCGATCTGCAGCCCGTGCATATGCGAGGTCGCCGACAACACCTCGGCCTGGCGCTCGGTCGCGGTGTCCTGACGCGGGCCCGGAAGGATCCGGCCCATCGACCCCGCCGGCACACCCAGCTCCGCGGCGATCTCGGCCACGCTGTAGCCCTGCGCCCGCAACGCCGCGGCCTCACCCAACTGCTTCTCGACCTGCCGCAACGGGATACCGAGGGTGCGGCGGATCTCGCCGTAGGACAGCCCGGCGGCTCGCAGACCGGCGACGATCTGTGGGCGGTAGCGGCGCTCCAACGCCACGAAATCCGCGGCGTCGGTCTTCGTGTTGTGGTTCATCGGGTTCGCTCCCTTCCAGGTCGGGTAGCGCGGCGGGCGGCCAGATCGGCGCGTGCCGCCTCGATCAGCTCGCGCATGTCTTCCGCGTCGATCCCGCGGCGTTCGCACGCCTGCGCCGAACGCACCCACCGCGCGATCCGCAGCGACTCCAGCTGCGCCTCGGTCGGTTCCTGCTTCGGCCGGGTCCGCTGCGCGTCGTAGAGATACGCCTGCCGACGCCCGCGACCGCGGACCTGCGCCTGCCATTCGCTGGTCGGGCGGCGGCCCTCGGCATCCAGCTGCCGCCAAGTGCGCAGATGCTGCGGCGCCATCCGCCACGGCCACGTCGGCACCCCGTACCGCTTGCCCTCCGGGTCCAAATACGCGGTACTCATGGCGCGACCCCGGGCAGGTAGTCGATGCCCAGCTCGATCAGCTCGGCGCGATTCGCGGCCACGAACCGCTCGACCGCCTCGGTGATCCGAGCCAGACTGTCTTCCATCCCGGCGACGTATTCGTCGAACTGGCGGTCGAATTCGTCCGCGTTCGCCGTCGGATCGGTCATGTAGACCGCGTAGTCGTAGCTGCGATCCGCCGGCGCGCTGATCACGCAGTCCTCGTAGAACCGCAACTTCTCGAACAGCACCTCGGCCTCGTCAGCCACCCGCGCCAACACAGCGCGACGATCGTTCTCGCCGGTCACCGGGCCACCCCCGACTCCGCCGTCGTCGGGACGACGTGAACGCAATCGATCCGCGAAACCTCGTCCGCCCGACACACATTCGGCGACGGCGCATAAGTCGGGCTGCCCTGGCCGAGCATGATCCCGAACACGATCCCGGCGCCGAAACACACCGCCGCCGCCAACGCGATCAGCCGCCACTTCGGCGGGGTCGCATACATTCCCGCCTGCACCAGCCCAGCCGCGTCGAACTCCGGCCGCCCGAACGCCGCCAACCCCGTGTGGTGGCGGGTGAAATCCAGACTGTTCATCGCCGCCACATCCCCCGCGGACGACGGAACATCGTCGACACCAGCCAGCGCAGCCCGAACACGAACACCGCAGCCGCGATCACAATCCCGATCACCAAATCTGGGGACGTGACCAGCGCATACAGACCGATCATCGTGACGGCTAGAAGCAGAGGCATCCGAGTCATCACGACACCGCCTGCGATGCCAAACCCTCGACCCGCTCGGCCGTCGCCATCGGGCGCGCGAGGTTCAACAGCTCCACCCGATCGATGCGGATCTGGTTCGACGCCAACCGATACCCGGTCAACTTTCCTTGAGATATCCAGCGGCGCAACGTCTTCACGTGCACGTCCACCAGTGCTGCCGCTTCCGACAGCCTGATCAGCACCACATCGCGCGATTCCGCGTCCTTGCGCGTCCGCGAACTTGTCATGACTTCCACTCCCTCTGTTGGACATCGGTTGAAAACCGGTCATATCTGAGAGTGGATGCAGTCAACGCCCTAAAAAAGGCCATACAAGAGGACATTGATGGGCCGTTTTTTGCCCCCCGCTGTGGTTAACGGCCTACCTGCGGACTAGAATGGAGGCATGACAGCTCCTGGAAACGCCGCACTCCGCGCAGCCCGGCAGGCACTCGGGTTCCGTTCTCAAGCAGCGCTTGCAGAGGCACTGAATGAGACCGCACGATCGGTCGGGCTTCGAGTCTCGATCAACGCCCGCACCGTGCGCCGCTGGGAATCCGCCGAACCCCCCTGGCCCCATCCTGAACACGCGGCCGCACTGGAAGCCCTGTTCAAGCGGCCCCTATCCGAACTCGGTTTCACACCGCCTTGGTCTGACACTCCGGACAGCGAGCGCTCAAGCACTGCCGGCCCGAAGTCTGAAACCTGGGCAACCCGTCACCTCGGCGGATCAGCAGCAAGCCTTCCGCCGTCTGTGGCGAACGACTTCATGTCGGTGACAGTCGCGCACAGGCACCTGTACTGGTCCATCCCGGCGGCTCGACTTCACCGTTCAGTTGCCGAACACGCGGCCCTTGGCGCCGATCTCCTGCGACAGCTTCACGGGACCGCGAAGGAAGTGCTGGCACGGGCCGTCGCAGAATCCGCCCTCCTTGCCGGGCGCCTGGAGTTCTTTGATCTACAGCAACCCGATCTGGCTCAGCCGAGCTTTGTGCTGGCTCTTCAAGCCGCACACGAAGGCGACGATCCGCTTCTCGGCGCCGCAACGCTGGCGCACATGGCCTTCGCCCCGGCCTTCTCGGGCGATCCAAGCCGAGCAGAGGAAGCACGGGACAAGTTGCGCGCGGCTCGCGCTTTCGCGCGGCGGGGAGATGCCAGCGCCGAGATGCTGGCTTGGCTCGATGCAGTCGAAGCAGAAGTTGAGACCCGATTCGGGGATACGCGGCGGGCTCTGAATCTCATTCACCACGCTGAGCAGACCCTCGATGAGCACGACACCGAAGTGAACCCGTCACCTGCATGGCTGGACTGGTTCTCCTCCGCGCGGCTGGCAGGATTCAAGGGCAACACGTTAATGATCGCCGGCCGTGGACGTGAAGCGCGGGAGACTCTTGAACAGGTGCTGGCCGAGCTTCCGGAAGAGTCGGTGAAACAGCGGACTGTATATCTCGCGGACATCGCCGCGGCGGCAGTTCTCGAACACAATCCAGAGGCGGCCTGCAGCTACCTTGAGGACGCCCTCGACCTCCTGGGCCGGAACTGGTACGCGACCGCAATGGATCGAGTCAAGGCCGTTCGCCAGTCGCTACGGGAGTGGGATTCCCTGCCTGCCGTACGGGCACTGGATGACCGGCTGTACGACTGGCATACGACGGTCAACTCTCTGATCGGCTAGCTTGAGACGTTCTCTGCCGCAACAATTTCAGATAGTTCGTTGAGGTCGCGGATCCGCCAGTCGGAGAGGTCCGCGACTTCCTTTTTGTCGCGGAGTATCCAACCCCAGGGTCCTCGCTGTATGTAGGCGGTTCGCATCCCGGCCCGCTTGGCAGGCGTTACATCATTGTCGATTCGGTCGCCGACGTAGACGATCTGATCCGCGGCACAAGGCGCCGCCTCCACGACCTTGTCAAAAAACTCAGGCGCTGGCTTCTGGACTTCCCAGTCGTCGGATGTGGCGATAAAGTCGGTCGGAAGATCGAGGCTTCGAAGGATCTGACCGGAGCGTACGGTCTGGTTTCCAACGATTCCGACCCATACACCCAGGTCCTGCAGCTTCGACAACGCCGGCCGAACATCCGGGTACAGGTCCTCCTCCCCGTACGCCTCGGGCTGGCCGGCGTCGGCGCGCGCTTGCCGCTCTGCCGCAAGGTCAAATCCGGGTTTGAACACTTGGAACGTTTGCAGGTAGTCCTGGCCGCTGGCGATCGTCGCGCCGAACACTGCCGCAAAGGTATGTCGAGGAACCCCCAGCCAGTCCGCCCACGTGCCGTATTCACGGGTCTCGTCGACAAGCGTTTCACCAACGTCGAACACGACAGCCGAAATCATGCGCACTACCGTACCCTCCCCTGCCGACGACCCGGCGTCCGTCTCCAACCGTGACTAACTGGTCCAGGTGCTCTGAATCAAGCCACGCGTCCGGCTGATATTCGAATGGGTGTATCGCGCGGACATAGCAGCGGAGGTATGCCCCATGAGGGTCATGTGATCCGCCAGACTGGCGCCGGCCTGAGCAAACAACGTTGCGGCCGTGTGCCGAAGGTCGTGCGGAACAACGCGGTCGTATCCGATCGACTGCCCAGCTCTGATCAGAGCCGAACGTATGGTGTCCCGATGTAGAAACTTCCCGTTCGGCGCCGGAAAGACCAGCCCACTCCGTCCAGGAATCGAATAGTCCGCCATGTGGTTGATGAGCGCTGGACGTAGAGGGTCGGGCAGCGGGACGGTCCGCAGCGCAGCGCGTGACTTCGGTCGGCTGACAATCCAGTCCCCCTTCACCCGAACCACCGCCCGAGACACTGTGACTGCCACGCCATCCCCGGTGAGGTCGATGTCCGACCGACGAAGGGCCGTCAACTCGCCCCAGCGCAGACCGGAGAACCCAGCGACGAGCACGAATACCTGCCAATGCTTCGGCATTTCTCCCGCCAGCGCCCGAACCTCATCTGCTGTCAGCGCAAGCGGTTCGCGTACGCGATGCTTGACCGCGCCGCCCTTGATACGACACGGATTGACCAATATCAGTTCGTCGTCGACCGCTTGGTTGAGGATCGTTCGCAACAGGCTGTACGCATTCGCGTTGCGCGTCGGATATGTGGTCCCGAGACCAGCGAACCAGGCACGGACCTTTTGAGCCGTCAGCTTTGACAGAGCGACGTTGCCGAGTTCCGGGAGGATCTGCCTGTCGAGGTATCCCCGGTTCAGAGTGCGGTACTTGGGCTTGTGCCTCCCCTCGGTCTCATCGAACCACCGATTCGCGTACTCCCGCAGCGCCGGGCCGGCCTTCGTCTGCCCGGCTCGGGTTTCAACCCGATCGGTGGGCGGTGTCCACACGCCCAGATCGATCTTCTTACGCTCCGCCGCCAACCACGCGACGGCATCGTCATGCGCGGAGAAGGTATGCATCGCTTTGTGCGGCTTACCATCTGGCCCGATGTAGCGAGCTTGGTACCGGCCCGAAGGAAGCTTGCGGGTGTTCCCGAACCCGCGCTTCGTCCCCTTGGCATTACTCATCGATCCTCCATCGCCTGCCGTCGTGCGAGATGTCCAAGAATACGTGCCAGATACGTGCCAGATCAATGTATTCCGATGTCAACTCACCTGCAGGTTTGTCCACGCACTCTGGTTGTGCCACATAGCCCTACGGCGAAGTTATCGCAGATGAGCGGCCCTAAGGCCCGGTGTCGTGTCGCAGGTTCGAATCCTGCCGAGGGCACAGCTTGACCTGCGTTTTCAGGCAGATTCGCACGCCGCGTGCCAAATGCATGCCAGATGCTGAAGGCTGACAGGCTCAAATGTGACCTTTTCGGAGCAACGGGGAGCACACGCCAGGCCGTGCGTCGTCACTTTCGTGTCGGGCATCCGACATCGCGTTCTGTGTCCGATTCAGCGCGCCTCACCAACGGGGACACGCCCGGCATTCTCCGGAAGGTGCCACCTTAAGGGTTAACATTCGCCGGTGGATGAGGTGACGAAGTACCGGTGGGCCTTGCGGAGGTCCGCAGACTTGGCCAGCGACCCATCAAACCGCGGCGATAAGGCGGCGTGGTGGCGTCACACCCACCAGCGCCTCCTCGACCACGAAGGCGTTACCGGTTCACCGTGTCCACGGTGTGGTGAAGCCTGGCCGTGCGTTTCGACGATGGGAGCGATCAGCGATCTCGAAAGCGGCTCGCAGGGGTACTGATCAACCCGATTTCGGATCAGCGACGTTTCCAAACCTTCTCGCAGCAGATTGCCATTTGACGAAGTCTGGCCAAGCGGCGGTGAGATACGCGCCGTGTAGACCGGGCCGCTTTTGAACGCACAAGTAAGTGAATTAAGGTCGAAAGCTTTAATGACAGAGGATACCGACTCCAAGTTGCTCCCAGCGGAAACGAAGCTGGCCGCCGCAGTAAACCAGGGAATCATGTGCCGGTTGGTATCGTCCGATACCAACCAGGAGCCTGATCGCAAACTCACTCTTGAGGATATGCAGAAATGGAGTGACGATCACGTAATCCGCGCCTCTTTCCTGAAGAAGCTACTCGATCGAAATCAAAACACCTCGGTGCATGTCTCAGGGGCTATCATCGATGGAGCCCTATTCTTGACGGGTCAGCAAATTCACATCCTGTACCTTGAGAAGTGTTTCATCCGCGGAGAAGTCCACGCCGACGGGATGAAAGCCGGTTCCCTCACATTTATTAATTGCGTCTTTTCGGCGCACGTCGGACTCGTCGCGTCCACCGTCGATGCGTTTGCATTTACAGGGTGCACCACCCTAAGGCCGGTGTGGTTTCGTGACTCAATTTGGGGATCGGCGATGTTCGATAATACCGAACTCTTGGCAAAAGCCTGGTTTGATCACATGATCGTCACTGGAAGGGCCACTTTTACGGAAGGTCAGTTTCACGACGTTGACTTCAGCGGCTCTCGTTTTCTTAACGATGCCACATTCACGGGAACCCATTTCTCGGGCGAAGCACGCTTCACTGATGCGGTAGCGCAGACGTGGAATTTCAACGGCGCGCAGTTCGATGATCCAAACCCCGGTCTATGGACTGGAAATAATATCGACCTGTCCGATACGACGTTTCGCAAACGTGGGCATCTAACAGTCATGGCGAAAACCGTCACAGCACGCCGGTTGCGATCTATAGAAGGCACACAGCTTTCCGTACGCTCCGAGACGCTGGACCTGACGGAAGCAGACTTTCAAGGACCCAGCATAGTCACCAGCTACCAGTTAGACGAGAGCGACCGCGTCGCCTTCCCGATCCCCCTAGACACCCTGGATAGTTTCCCGCTCGCAAAAGACATTCGCGAGTATGCCATCAATCGGTCCAATGCCTTCACGGAACAAATTGTAAATACAGTGCGGCAGATTCCCGGTTGCGAACTACGCTCACTTCGCCGCGCATCCGTTGCGAAGCTGGCGCTCACCAAGGTTTCGCTGGGAAACTGCCGCTTTGCTGACGCCCACAACCTCGAGCAGATCAGGATCGGGCACGAGTGTACATTTCACCGACCTCGCAGACTTCTGCGGACACGCCGGGACACAATCGCGGAAGAAGACCTCTGGCGCGAATCCCGCCGAACAAACACCGGCCCGCCGTTTGACGTGCCCTCACCGGGAGAGATAGCGGCCATCTACCGTTCTCTACGCAAGTCGTTCGAGGACACGAAGAACGAGCCCGGTGCGGCCGACTTCTATTACGGCGAGATGGAGATGCGACGTCACGCAGCAGCGCCAAGGTCGTTCGACCGATGGCTCCTGAACGCGTACTGGGCTATTTCCGGCTACGGGTTGCGGGCATCGAGAGCACTGCTGATTTTGGTCGCTACCCTGGTACTCGCTGGAGTTCTCTATCATCAGCCAGCCTTTGCGCAAGTCGTCACACCCGGCCGAATCACCGCGTTGAACTTCGACAACGGCACTCTCGTGTACAGCAAACCGTCGAAGTCACCGGTTCCCTTCCCTGAGGCACTGGAATTCGCAGCACAGCAGAGTATTTCTTTGCTCTGGCGTCCACCTACCGCGATCGCTACCAGCCACGGAGGAACCTGGCTCGCATGGGCTCTGCACCTCGTTTGCCCAGGATTACTGGCATTGGCCGTGGTGGCCTTGCGAGCGAGGATCAAACGCTAAGTGCGGCGGCACGAAACTGACCCAGGCGCCGGCCACGGAAACCAGTCCGGTGATCGGCATCCACCACAGCAGCCCCACCTTGGCTGCCCGCATCGAGGTTGCAGCCGAACTCGCGCGACAAGCCGACTACGATTCGAACCTATGTTCGATGATTGGCCGGACGAGTTCAGCCCCTCGCTCCGCCGTACTGTTGCGCCGCCGAGACCCGTCGTCGTCAACCTGGGTAAGGCAATGCCCACCGATGCGCTCAAAGGATTCGGACGCAACAAGATCGCGATGAAGATCAAGGCCGGCGGCCTGAAACTGACAGACGATGTACCAGGACTCCTGCAGGCCTGGGCTCGCGTTGCCGACGGTACTTGGCTTGGGCTCGTCGAGATGGTCCTGTGGACTGGCAACGGCCGCGGGAAGCTACCCGTGATGCAGTGGTGCCCAGCCTCCGCCATATCGCCGGCGAGGTGAGTTCGGCCGGAACTGCAGGCACGTCCTAGCCGACAGGAGGCTCAGCCTCTGGGCGTGTGAGCTCCAGTTCGATCAGCCAGCCCTTATGGATGCCGTAGCCTGCGTACACGCACTCTTCGCACACCACGATGTTGGCGCTCCCCGGGCTGTAGATAAACCCCTGCTTCGCTCCCACGAACCGCTGGCAGTCGACGCAATCGGCCCCATAGATGTTGCGCTGCATACGTTCCTCCTCGGTGGATCAGCCGTGCCGACTCGGGTGCGCCGGCCGACTGTCGTGTTGATGCATACGAATCAATCCGCGTTCAGGCCAGCCAAATGACCCAGCCGATTGCCAGGACGAGGCACAACACGGCAAACACGATGCAGGTGTTCGTCAGCCTCGCGGCTGTGCGCTTGAGTTGTTCGATCTCGGCGGCCGACTTCTTTCGGCCCTCTTCAGCCTGGGAATTCATCGCCAGCAGCTTCTTGGCCGCGGAAGTGAGCCGGTCGTTCTCGGCGGCGGCGCGTCCGATCGCCTTCTTCTGGTCAGCTATCGTGCTGTCCCGGTCGCCGAGGGTTCTGACTTGGTCAGTGATCGTCTGCGCCTGTTCGTCGATCTTCTCGGCATGACTGTTCGCGGTGGCGCGTGCGGCGCGGAGGTCCGTTCGGAGTTGGTCGCGTTCGGCGAGGGCGTCGGCGAGTTGCCGCTTCTTGGTGGCGATTTCGTGTGCTTGGTCTTTGGTGTGTTGTTCCCAGTCGGTCACGGTGGCCCATCCTGCGGTTGTGGCGGTGCTGTATGCCCACGCGAGTTCGTCGGTGCTGCTGCTGGTCCAGTCCAGTAAAAACCGGTCGAGCGGCCAGCGGGCCACGACCATCCGTGTCCCCGGCCCTCGCCGCGCGGGTTGGTGGCGGAGGACTCCGGTGTGGAGTTCGTACCCGCCGCGGATGGCGGGGCGGAAGTCGCTGACGCCGGCGGCGGGTAGCTTCTCGACCCAGTTGCAGTGGCGGGTCAGCCAGACGACGCGGTCGCATCCGGCCGCGCGCAGTCCTTCGGTGCGCGCACGTGCGGTGTCTAGGTCGAGGTGGCTCCATTGCACCTCGACGGCGTAGGCGATTCCGTTTTTGGTTCCGTAGACATCGGGAAACTGGTCACCGATGTGGGGCTCTACCGTGGCGTCGGACAGCCCGTAGTGCTCGAGCCGGTCGCGGGTCCAGTACTTGAGCAGGGCATGGTCGAAGGTTTCCGACCCCTTCCCTCCGATCGGGATCTGACCGGCCGGCGTCCGTTTGCCGTGCCGAAGGAAGGGATTCCCGACTCGCGAGTGGTATGGCTCCACCTTGTTGCCGCAGAGCAGGCAGCGAAGTCCCTGCTTGGCTTCCCAGTCGTCGAACACGCCGTCGTCGTGGACGTCGACGAGTACGCCGTAGGGGCCCAACGCCGCGGTCATTTCACTCCCCGGGCACACCCGTCCGCGTGACGCCACCATGCTCGACCCCCTGCGGCCTACCGAAACACGTTGTATCCGAAGGTAACTCGAGGCACCGACAAACACCGCCGGTCCGATCGCTACAGGCAGCGGAAGGGCACCAGTTGTTGACAAGGAACTCTGTTCAGGCCAGACGGATCCGGGACGGTTCAGTCAGCGTCCCTTCGAGGCCACACGTGTGCAGGCGTTGGGCATCTTCGGGACCGTAGGCGGCCAGAACCGACGGTGCGCCGGCGTTCTCACTCGCACGGGTGCCGTCGGGGCGGTGGAAGTGGATTCGGCCGTCGAGGAACAGCAGCAGCGACGCGCGTTTCCAGACATGCTCGACAAACCAACTCGTCTCGGTGCGCGCGAAGACCAAGGCGGTGCCAGTGCCGTGATCAGCCAGTCGGGCAATCCATTTCACCG
The DNA here is from genome assembly GCF_001665695.1 of Nocardia sp. 852002-51101_SCH5132738. Taxonomy (NCBI): domain Bacteria; kingdom Bacillati; phylum Actinomycetota; class Actinomycetes; order Mycobacteriales; family Nocardiaceae; genus Nocardia; species Nocardia sp. 852002-51101_SCH5132738. The sequence continues at coordinate 25,259 of NZ_LZML01000124.1, forward strand.
CTTCACGGCTGTAGGGCGGATTCAGCCAGACCCGTCCCGCCCAATCTGCAGCCAGGCCGTCCTCGGGCAGGCAGATGTGGCGGGCAGCAGTCGCCCACGGACGCGGCTGCGCCGGACTGTCCGGTGCAGCACACGGATCCAGATCGAACGGACCGAGCGCGGCCAGGATCTCCGGCGGAGTCAGCCACACGTCGGTGACCATCCGGGCCGACTGATGCCCACCCATCCCACGCGAACGGGGCCGCCGCTGCCGCCGCCGATACGCCCGCTGCCGGCACGCATTCGAACAGAACCGGCGCGGCCGACCATTCTCCGGCGACTCGATTCCACTGCCGCACATCCCGCAACGGTCCACCGCATCCTCCTCTTCGTAACGGGTTTCGTAACGCGCTTGCACTTGTGCGCTACGCATCGCCGCCCTCTGCCACCGGCACGGTGAAGGGCTGGCTGCAGATGCCGCACAGGATCGGACCGGCGTCGATCGTCTTCTTGTGGGCCCGTACACGACGTACCGGGTCGCAACTGCACACCAACGCGCTACCACTGCGCGGCGCCTTCCCCTTCCCGTCGCCGTCTTCGCCGTCCCCGTCCTTCGCGGCGAGGTCGTGTTCGGACCGACGGTGCGCAACGATCGCCGCGGTCAAGGTGGCGATCTCGTCGGCGTACTGCTCGGCGGTGGGCTCGGGCAGCGTGGTGGTCGACCATCCGATGCGCGGGTCGCGCTCGACGTGCAAGCCGAATTCGTTGGCGAGGTCGCGGAACTTCCCGTTGTGGTAGGCACCGCCGCGGCTGGTCTCGGAGATTCCACGCGTGCGCGCCGCGCCGTGGGCGGCCTCGTGCAACAGCGTGGCCAGTACGTCGCGGGCACCGAACGCGAGTCCCTCGCCCCCGACGAACAACTCGGGCAGCACCTGCTGGCCGTGTTCCCATCGGTCGGCGCCGAACGCGCCGAGCCGCAACCCGCGCCGGCCGGCCGATCCGGACGCCATCGTGACGACGACGTCGGGCACGTCCGGATGCCGGGTGCGAAGGTCGGCCCATACCGATTCGATTGCGGTCGCCAAATCACTGGCAATGGAACTCATGAAACCCTCCCCAAGGGCTTGATGCATATGCATCAATTCTACCGAAAAACTGTGCACAGCAACAGGTTTGACGCATATGCAACAACAGAAATTGATGCCTACGCGTCAACTCCCGCCGATTCCGCAGCTTTGATGCATGCGCGTCAAAACCCCGTTGATGCATCCGCAACAACCACCAGTTTGACGCATATGCATCAAACGCGCCCCGCCCGAACCTTCCTTTTGTGGTCATCGATCGAAACCGGCACGCACACAACATGACTCGACCACCGCACTGAGCGCGTCCCGCGCGCGAACACGACTCCGCAGGAGTCGCACATGCTCACGCGCCCAGCTCTACCAACGCAACGCACCCACCCAACCCCCTTTTATGGTCTCTCTTCCCCTTGTGGTCCTCTCCCCCTTCTTCTGGTTCCCTTTGTCTCCCAACTGTTTGGTGTTGGCTCTCCTCCCGCCCGGCCGCCACTCTCTACAACCACACTCTTCTCAGTGGTGGTAGAGAGTGGCGGCCGGGCGGGAGGAGAGACGACACCAAACACCCAGGTCACAGCGATCTTGTATCGGAATCCAATCGGAATCCCATTCGCATTGATTCCGCATTCGTTCCGAATTGATTCCGCATTGGTTCCGCATTGAAAATCGTTGCCCGACACAGCAGTAGGCCCGTCCAGCGATGCTGGGCGGGCCTACTGCTGTGGTTGCTCGCTACCGTGCTCGACCGGCTCCCGAACGGGCCCCGGCGGGCTCGGAAAATCATTCGGGGTGCGTCTCCTCATCACCTCCCACCAGACCGACGTTGGCGGTCAGTTCCTTGGCCGCGGTCACGGTGCGCGTCACCGCGGACGGGCTGAGTTCGACGTGCTCGGCGATGCGCGAGTGCGACCACTGCTGCTCGAACTTCAGCCGCAGAATGGTTGCGACCTTCTCCGGATCGCGACGGCCGGCCGGATCCGCACCGCACACCGATTCGGCGACCTGCGCCCACCGATCCTGCGCACCCTCCGGCTCGATCGTGGTGCGCTGGGCCGGTTCGATCTCCGGCAGCGACGGTTGCGCGGTGAGTGCTGTCGACTGCGAATAGGTTTCGGTCCGCACCTCCCGCACCGACACCCTGTGTACCGGCTCGTCCCTGCGCACCGGCTCCGGATCGGCGTCGATCCGCTCCGAACCGGTCCGCACCGGCAATGCGGATTCCGGATCGGTGGTGCGCACGTCGTCGGTGTCGTGGTGCTCACGCAGGATCATGTGCGCAAGCGCTGCTCCCATGCCGAGGACTCCGACCGGCAGGCAGGCGACCAGCACGGTGACCGGCCACGGTGCCGAGTGCATTTTCGCGGCTTGCATGAGGTGGTAGGCGATCTGACCGACCGCACCCAGAATGAGACTGCCGAAGGCGGAATACTTGGCGTACCTGCGGGTTCCCTCGGATCGGATGCGGTTGCCCAGCCACACATACAGCGCGTAGGAGGCATAGGCTTCCATGCCGATCGGCAGCGTGATCGCGGTGTTGATCGTGAACGAGTCGGCGATACCGGGCAGCGGATGAACCGGACCGAACCCGGTCAGCTGCCCGAGCCCGACCCAGCCGGACCAGATCGCGACGAACGCGGGCAACGCCAAAAGCAGCACCGGCCACGCCCGCATCGGCTGATGATTGGATTGCGCACCGGTCTGCGCACTGGCGGTTGCGCGGTGGTGCGCAGCATCGTCGCTGCGCACCGCCTGCGCACCGGACCGGAATTCGGTGCCGGACATTGGTGTGTTCCTTCCTCGTGAGATTTGCTGGGTCAGCGCACCGGGGTCACCGGCTACGCGTCAGCCCCCGGGCCTGTGTCCGTTCGTGTTGTGGTGGTTGGCGAAAGTGGCGATCCAGATACGGGACGGGTTCGAGTTCGTCGATGCGGTGGAAAGCATCGAGGTGGTCGGACAGGTCCTTGCCGGCCGCGGCCTGCATCACCCGCACCTCACCGACTCGTCCGTGCAGGGACTCGGCGACGGTGTTGGCGTGGCGGTATCCGGGGCGGTCGCGGTCGGCGACCACGATCACCCGCCCCGCCCCGCGCAGCCATTTGGCATGGTCGGGGGTCCATTTCCCGGCGCCCATCGCGTTGCAGGTCGCGATCTGCCCGGCCTCGAACGCGCGCTGCACGTCCTTCTCGCCCTCGCACACATAAATTTCGCGGCCGGCGTTGACGGCCTCGACGACGTCGGGCAGCCGGAACGGCACAGGCGCGAATCCGGTGTGTTCCCACTCGGTTCCGGTCCAATGGGCCTGCCAAAACGATTTCGCGTCCCCGTGCTCGTGCGGGGTCCGCACACGAGTCACCGCACCCTCCACCCGGCCGTCGGGCCACCGGTAGACATAGGTTTCGACGTTCTCCGGCTCCGCGATCTGCTGCCCGATCTCCTTGCGTGCAGGGAACGCGAACCGGGCGTAGTCGATGGCCTTGTCCACCCGCGACTTCGGCGCCGGCGCCGTGGTCGGGGTAGGGCGGCCCGGCCGCCGCTGGGTGCGGCGGTTCGGGTCGCGTTCGGGCAGGCGGTCCCACAGGTCGCGCACCCGTAATCCAATGCGGGACAGGACTTCTTCGTCATCGCAACGGGCCCAGCAGCGCACCATCGTCTTGCCCTGCTGCGGGTCGTACCGCACTCCCAGCGACGGGTTGTGATGGTGGCCGTCGGCCTCGTGGACAGGGCACAGGTAGTTGGTCCACTGCATCGGGCCCCGCGGAAACTTCGGCGGCCCCATCCGGCTGCTCAATGCGTCGGTGACGACCTCGTACGATCGGCCCCACTCGCTGCGCTCGTCCATGACCGGCTCACCGCTCCCGCACCGGTCGCTCGGCCCGCTGAACCTGCTGCTGGGTGAGGGTGCGGGCCTGTTCCAGGCTGCGCAGCTGCACATCGCTGAGCCCGACGTGCCCGTCCAGCTCCAGGTTGTGGGCGATGTCGGCGCGGAAGCGCTCCATCGTCTCGGGGTTGCGGCGCCAATCGTGGTAGGCGTCTTCGAGGAAGGCCCAGTGATCGGCGTGCGGCCCGGTTTCCCAGCGCTCTGCCAGGGCGTGGCGCTTCATGTCGCACAGCTGGATCTCGTAGCTGGTCACCCGCGGCCGCGCCATCTTGCGTTCCAGGTCGGTGTAGGTGGCGAAGTCGGCGCGCATGGCTTCTTCGTGTTCGCGTTGCATGGGTTATCGGCTCCGCTCGATACCGTTGCGATGCGGGCGGGCTGGGCGAGGGATCGGCTCGTATCGCCTGCCGTTGTCCATTTGCCGAACCCCATCGCGGAGCGCGGTGTCCTCTCGGGCTGTCTGCTCGATGTCGACGCGTTCCTCGGAGCCGTAGCGGTCCTGGCGTGGTGTGGCGTGGGCGAGTTTCTGTACCGCTTCGTCGCGTTCGGTCCTGTACTTGTCGCGCTCGACCGTGACCTCTACCAGTCGCAACCCGTTCTGCCGCAGGTCTTCCAGCTCACGGGCCTGGGCCAGGTTGGTGTTCTTCAACGCCTCCACCTGCGCTGTCGCGGCCGCGAGCTTCCGTTTGTGGTCGTCACGGTCTGCGGTGACCGCGTCGACACCGCGCTGCAGAATCTCCACCCGCCGCGCAAGCTGGTCACGGTCTTCACGCAACCCGCGCACCTCGCGCTCGATCTCGGCCAGCCGGTCGGGGTGCTTCGCTTCCGGCGCAACGGGTTCCGGCGCTGCGACCAGGTGCGCCTGCGTCGGTCGGGTTTCGGTGGGCTGGTCCGGCGGACACTGCTGGGTCTGCTGCGATCCCCAGGTGGTGACCTCGTCGCGCACCATGCCGAGCGGGCCGGTCGCGGACTGCCCGGTCGGGCCGGGGTTGCGCGAATCCCACATCGTCGCGACGAACTGGCCGTCGCGGCGGCTGCTGCCGTTCTCGTACTCGCTCAATCGGTCGGCGACCCACTGCTGGGCCTGCTCGCGTGTAACGAAACTCGCTGTGCGGGGCCGGTTCTGGTGCGGGACCGACGCCAACGCGGGATCGTGGTCGCGGCCGTAGTACTCCTCCGGGCCCACCGATGCCACGAACGGCGCCGCACCATCGGTGCCGAGTTCGCCGCGGCGGGCCTCGACGCCGGCCAACTGGGCCCGCAACCGCGCCGCCTCGGTATCGAGGTGGCGCGCCTGCTCGGTGCGCTGCTGCTGCTCACGCTGGGCCGCCAGGTCACGTTCGATCTCGGCTTGGCGCTGCTGGGTGCGGCGCTCCGAGGTCACCGCGGCTTCACGCGCGGCCAGCGCGGACCGGTCATCGAGCGGCGTAAACAGTCGCTCGATCCGCACCGCGGCGGGCCGGCGTTCGATCTGATCAAGGGCCTGGACCACCTGTCCGCGCTGTTCCAGCGGTAGAGCGGTGGTGTGCAGGGTGTGCTCGATGCGGTGCCGGATGGCATCGAGGCGATCGGTCCGCTCGGCCAGCCACTGCTGGTTGTCGGGTCGGGACAAATCCATGTGGGTGCGGGCCCAGTCCAGCTCGCGGGCCTCGCGGTGGTAGTCGCTGACCCGCAGGTCCGCCCACGCGCCCGCGATGCGGCGCTCGCCGACCTCGATACGCACCGCCTCGGCCAGATCCCGGCGTTCGCGGCGGGTCAGCTTGCGAACCCCGCTGTAGCGGTTGCGGTTGCGGTGCGCCTCGATCCAGGTGCGGGCGACGTTCAGAATCTCGCGCAGTGCTCGCGAGGATTCGCGGCCGATCTGATCCATCTCGTTGTCTGACATATCGGTCAATTCCTCTCAGTGACAGTCGGTTTCGGGTTCGGGTTATCGGGTGCGTTCGATCGGCGCGCGCTGGCGGTTGCGGTGGTCGAGTTCGTCGGCGGCGCGGTCGGTGAGCTTCAATCGGGACGCGTACCGGCCGCGGGTCTCGGCCAACGCGTGCTCGGCGACGCGCACCCGCTCGTCGACGCGGTCGAGGTCGTCCAGGACCGCGTCCGTCGCCTCGACCGGATCGATCTCGGCGCCGAGGGTGTCGACCTCCAACGCATCGGGGTGCCGGCGCAGCGTCCGGTACTCGCGGCGAATCTCTGCGAGCTCGCGCCGGATCTCGTTCATCCGGTCGCCGACATCGTGCAGGCGGCCGTGCAGATCGACCGGGGCGGTGCGGATCGGATCGGGCGGGATTCGGTCTTCTCGGTAGTCGTTGTGGTTCATGGCTTTTCGGCTTCCTTCCACTGGATTTCTTGCGGGCTCGGCGTGCGGGTTATGCGGCGCCGAGGGATTGGGGGTCGTCGGGGTAGGGCTCGTCGGGTGAGAGGCCGAGGAGTTGTTTGCTGAACTGCCAGTCGATGAGCGCCTGTTCGGCGGTGTGGCCGACGATCTGGCTGGCGGTGGTGAACGCGAGCGAGGCGCGGTAGCGGGCGGCGTTGTCGGCGGTGAAGCCGTACTCGTGGCCGGCGTCGGGGTCGATGTGCAGCATCCGGTACTGCTCGGGCACGGTGGCGTCGATCTCGAGCAGCCGCGCGCCGGTGGATTCCCACGGCAGTGGGGAGCACACGAACGCTTGGGCGAGCTGGTACCACATGCCGCGGATCAGCCCGTCCCGCCAGTGGTGCTCGGCGTCGTTGGCGTCGACGAGCCCGAGGGCGCTGGCGCGTTCTTCGCACGCGAATTGGGCTGCGTGCGAGCAGAACAGGGTCGCCATCTCGTCGAGCCAGTACTCGATATCGGTGACCGACACCGTCGGCTCGGCCCGGCCGGTGATGTCGCCGGGCATCACTGGGCCACCTCCGCTGTCGCGGTGGCGGCGTCGTCGGGACGGGACCGGGCCGCGGTGGCGCGGCTGGTCAGCCATGTGACGGCGCCGACCAGAGTGCGGGCGAACGCGGCGCTGCCGCGGGCGAGCGCGGTGGCGATCGTGGCGATCGCGACGGGCAGCGGGGGCCGCAGGGCGGCGTTCCACCACAGGTAGGCCAGCCACCCGATGCCGTACCCGGCTACGGGGACCGCGACGACGGCGGGCTGTCCCCATCCGGCCAGTGCGGCGGCGGTGACCACAAGGGAGGAACTGGCCGCGGTCGAGGTCAGCAACCGGGCCCGGCCACTGGAGCCGGTGGTGCCGGCTTCTTCGGTGGTGTGCTCGGTGTCGTGCTCCTCGTCGTCGACGACGCTCGGGACCAGTCGCAGGTCCGGCTTGTGCTGTGCGAGTGTCGGTTCGGCCGATGCGGCAGGCGTGCGGTCGGTGGCGCGGACGGCGGCGGCGAGGAAATCGCTGACTTCGTCGGCGATCAGGTTGCCGACCTCGTCAGCGGGCACGCCCGCGGCGAAGTCTTCGAGCCGCTTGGGCCGGTCGTCGTCGTTGTGGTCGTGTCCGTCGTCGTCTCGGATGATGCGCATGACGTTGTGCTCCAATCGAATTCGAAAGAGATGGATGAGTTACGCGGCGGCGGTGGCGGTGCCGCCGATACCGGGCTGTGTGGCGGTCTTCTTCGCAGCGGCGGTGCCGGGAAGCGGTGTGAGGCGTTTGGTGTCGAGGGGGACGATGCGGCCGTAGAAGGCGCGGCCCTTCTTGGCGAACACGAAGTCGCCGGTCTCGAACTGGCGGACCCGGTCGGGGTCGACCAGCCACTTCTCACCGACGGAGACCTGGCCTTCGTCGCCGTGGCGCTGGCCCTTGATCAGGTGCCGAGACGGCAGCATCACCCGCCGGGATCCGAAGTGTTTGCATAGCTCACCGAAGTTCTCGCCGTACCCGATCAACACCCCGCCCGCGCACGCTTTCAGCAGCCGATCCAGCGACCACTTATCGGCGGCGAGGGATTCGGGGGATTGTCCGGCGAATACCATCGCCACGCCTTGGGAGCGGCCGCGTTCGGCGATCTCTTCCAGCCCGAGTGATCCCTGTTTGGTGGTCAGGGCGCTGGCCTCGTCGAGGTACAGGGTGACCGAGCGTCGCTGGTCTTTGCGTTTGCGGCCGGCGCGCTGCATCACCATGCGCAGGGTGGCCGCGACCTGGGAGCGGGCGGCGTCCTTGTCGAGTCCGGGCACGGTCATGAACAGCACCGACAGCTCGTCGATGTTGCGGCCGCCGTCGAACACGACATTGCCGGAATCGTCTTTGAGCAGGTCGAACAGGTTGCTGCACTTGATCAGCGCATCGTCGATCTGGGGGACCTTCTCCGCCTGCAACGCGTTGACCTGACGCACCACATCCGGCGCGTTCGACCAAATCTCCTTCAGCTTGTGCTCATTCAGCCGCTCCAGGAACTCGACGTGGCTGCCAGGCGGCCCGATCGGGGCATCAACCACCAAGGACACGATGCGCTTGCGCATGTCGTCGAAGTGCTGGCCCTCCGAGGTGCTGGCCTGGCCCGAGGACAGGAACTCACTGAGCACCGCGCGCTGGTCCCGCGCCGGCATATCCCAGATGTGCAGGCGATCCCCGCCCGGGACGACGGTCGCGATCTCGTGGGCGGGAACGCCCATCGCGGTCGCCAGAGCGGTGATTTCGCGCCCGAATTCGAGGTCGTCTTGGCCGCCCTTGCAGGTGATCAGTACCAGTTGCGGCTTGGGGTGCTTGGCCGCCATCTTGGGTACGTCTTTCCACCGGTACCAGGCCCGCCACTCGTACTCGAACGTCGCCAGGGCGTGGCGTTTGATCAGCTCGGTTTTGCCGCCGCCGGTGGTCGCGATGATCGCCTGATGCCGCTTGATGTCTTTGTGCGGCACCGTCATCCAGTGCTGATGCCGCGCAGTCAGCTCCCGCATCAGCCCGGGGGTTTTGATGTCGGTGCGGTCGGCGAGGGTGCCCAGCACGATGTTCGCGCCGGCACTGTAGGGGGCGCCGAGCTTCGCAGCGCGCACCGCCGCACGAGCCCGGCGGACCGTCAATGCTTCCTGCATGCGTTCGGTGCGCGCCAGCGACTTCAACCCGACAGTGTTGGTCTTGAGCACGAAACTGGCCCACCAATACGTTGCGGCCAGCATCGCCACCGGCACCCCCAGCGACAACATCAGCCGCAACCCCGAAAAGTCACCGGCCGCGACCTGCCCCGCACCCGACCACAAGAGAGAGGCCGGGGTGCTCCAGGAACCGCCGGCCAGGACCGACAACACCGGCAGCACCAGCGATCCGAACGCGAAGTTCCGCAAGCGGTGCGGCGCCAGCGGGAGTGCGGAGGCGACGCCGATGATCAGGATCAGCATCGCGACCACCACCACACCGGCCACCAGCGAATTCGCCACCACGTGCTCGACAGCTGAGACGTCGGGCATGTGCAGGCCGGTGATGTGGTGGTCGACCTGATCGGTCACGTGTCGGACCGGTGCGGGGGTGCCGGGAGGGGCTTCGGGGTGCAGGTTGCCGAACGGGGCGCTGCTGCCCGGTGCCGGTGACATCGGCGCGGGAACCGGGGTGGTGTAGGCGTCCTTGCAGTCGTCCGGGGTGATCAAGGGGGTGCAGTCGCTGGTCATGATGCTTCCTTGGAAAGTCGAATGAGGTTGTCGCGGTGGCGGTTCGCGGCCTTCGCGGCGCGCATGGCGCGGCGTTTGGCGGTGTGCTGTTCCCACTGCTCGTCGAAGTCGCCGACGGCGAACAACAGGGGAAGGTCGGCGAGTTCGCGGGGCAGTCGCTTCTTCGCCGCGGTCACCGCCGCAATGACGCGTTCGGTGCGGCACAGATACAGCACCCCCACCAGCCGGTGGGGCTGCGCGTCGCGCGCGGACCGGAACGCACCGGCCAGCGCGGAATCGAGGTGTTTGGGGTCCTTTTCGGTCAGTTCGACTTCCAGGGCCCACCAGCCGTAGGTGCCGTCGATGACTCCGCAGAACCAGCCGTCGTGCACGTGCGGGCGGTTGGGCATCGGCTCGCGGCCGGTGCTGAACTCCAGCACGGGTTTGCGGTTGCGGGCCTCGGCCTCGGCGCGCAGCCGCTTGCCGGCCTCGTGACGCAGCACCCGCTCGGACACCCACGCCTGCGGGTCGGAGCCGACCAGCATGATGCGGGCCTGCGCCACCGCCCGATAGTGGTTGGCGAACATCAGCGGCGGTTCCCACTCAGAGGGCCGCCACCCCAAATAGCGTGCTGCCACATCGCGTTTCGGATACAGCCACGCCCGCCCGCGCTGCACCTTCGCCAGCGACGCCCACCCGTTGTCGACCAACACCCGCCCGATCGCGTACGCACTGGACTCGTGCACGTTCAAGAACTCGGCCAGCACATCGATCTGCAGCCCGTGCATATGCGAGGTCGCCGACAACACCTCGGCCTGGCGCTCGGTCGCGGTGTCCTGACGCGGGCCCGGAAGGATCCGGCCCATCGACCCCGCCGGCACACCCAGCTCCGCGGCGATCTCGGCCACGCTGTAGCCCTGCGCCCGCAACGCCGCGGCCTCACCCAACTGCTTCTCGACCTGCCGCAACGGGATACCGAGGGTGCGGCGGATCTCGCCGTAGGACAGCCCGGCGGCTCGCAGACCGGCGACGATCTGTGGGCGGTAGCGGCGCTCCAACGCCACGAAATCCGCGGCGTCGGTCTTCGTGTTGTGGTTCATCGGGTTCGCTCCCTTCCAGGTCGGGTAGCGCGGCGGGCGGCCAGATCGGCGCGTGCCGCCTCGATCAGCTCGCGCATGTCTTCCGCGTCGATCCCGCGGCGTTCGCACGCCTGCGCCGAACGCACCCACCGCGCGATCCGCAGCGACTCCAGCTGCGCCTCGGTCGGTTCCTGCTTCGGCCGGGTCCGCTGCGCGTCGTAGAGATACGCCTGCCGACGCCCGCGACCGCGGACCTGCGCCTGCCATTCGCTGGTCGGGCGGCGGCCCTCGGCATCCAGCTGCCGCCAAGTGCGCAGATGCTGCGGCGCCATCCGCCACGGCCACGTCGGCACCCCGTACCGCTTGCCCTCCGGGTCCAAATACGCGGTACTCATGGCGCGACCCCGGGCAGGTAGTCGATGCCCAGCTCGATCAGCTCGGCGCGATTCGCGGCCACGAACCGCTCGACCGCCTCGGTGATCCGAGCCAGACTGTCTTCCATCCCGGCGACGTATTCGTCGAACTGGCGGTCGAATTCGTCCGCGTTCGCCGTCGGATCGGTCATGTAGACCGCGTAGTCGTAGCTGCGATCCGCCGGCGCGCTGATCACGCAGTCCTCGTAGAACCGCAACTTCTCGAACAGCACCTCGGCCTCGTCAGCCACCCGCGCCAACACAGCGCGACGATCGTTCTCGCCGGTCACCGGGCCACCCCCGACTCCGCCGTCGTCGGGACGACGTGAACGCAATCGATCCGCGAAACCTCGTCCGCCCGACACACATTCGGCGACGGCGCATAAGTCGGGCTGCCCTGGCCGAGCATGATCCCGAACACGATCCCGGCGCCGAAACACACCGCCGCCGCCAACGCGATCAGCCGCCACTTCGGCGGGGTCGCATACATTCCCGCCTGCACCAGCCCAGCCGCGTCGAACTCCGGCCGCCCGAACGCCGCCAACCCCGTGTGGTGGCGGGTGAAATCCAGACTGTTCATCGCCGCCACATCCCCCGCGGACGACGGAACATCGTCGACACCAGCCAGCGCAGCCCGAACACGAACACCGCAGCCGCGATCACAATCCCGATCACCAAATCTGGGGACGTGACCAGCGCATACAGACCGATCATCGTGACGGCTAGAAGCAGAGGCATCCGAGTCATCACGACACCGCCTGCGATGCCAAACCCTCGACCCGCTCGGCCGTCGCCATCGGGCGCGCGAGGTTCAACAGCTCCACCCGATCGATGCGGATCTGGTTCGACGCCAACCGATACCCGGTCAACTTTCCTTGAGATATCCAGCGGCGCAACGTCTTCACGTGCACGTCCACCAGTGCTGCCGCTTCCGACAGCCTGATCAGCACCACATCGCGCGATTCCGCGTCCTTGCGCGTCCGCGAACTTGTCATGACTTCCACTCCCTCTGTTGGACATCGGTTGAAAACCGGTCATATCTGAGAGTGGATGCAGTCAACGCCCTAAAAAAGGCCATACAAGAGGACATTGATGGGCCGTTTTTTGCCCCCCGCTGTGGTTAACGGCCTACCTGCGGACTAGAATGGAGGCATGACAGCTCCTGGAAACGCCGCACTCCGCGCAGCCCGGCAGGCACTCGGGTTCCGTTCTCAAGCAGCGCTTGCAGAGGCACTGAATGAGACCGCACGATCGGTCGGGCTTCGAGTCTCGATCAACGCCCGCACCGTGCGCCGCTGGGAATCCGCCGAACCCCCCTGGCCCCATCCTGAACACGCGGCCGCACTGGAAGCCCTGTTCAAGCGGCCCCTATCCGAACTCGGTTTCACACCGCCTTGGTCTGACACTCCGGACAGCGAGCGCTCAAGCACTGCCGGCCCGAAGTCTGAAACCTGGGCAACCCGTCACCTCGGCGGATCAGCAGCAAGCCTTCCGCCGTCTGTGGCGAACGACTTCATGTCGGTGACAGTCGCGCACAGGCACCTGTACTGGTCCATCCCGGCGGCTCGACTTCACCGTTCAGTTGCCGAACACGCGGCCCTTGGCGCCGATCTCCTGCGACAGCTTCACGGGACCGCGAAGGAAGTGCTGGCACGGGCCGTCGCAGAATCCGCCCTCCTTGCCGGGCGCCTGGAGTTCTTTGATCTACAGCAACCCGATCTGGCTCAGCCGAGCTTTGTGCTGGCTCTTCAAGCCGCACACGAAGGCGACGATCCGCTTCTCGGCGCCGCAACGCTGGCGCACATGGCCTTCGCCCCGGCCTTCTCGGGCGATCCAAGCCGAGCAGAGGAAGCACGGGACAAGTTGCGCGCGGCTCGCGCTTTCGCGCGGCGGGGAGATGCCAGCGCCGAGATGCTGGCTTGGCTCGATGCAGTCGAAGCAGAAGTTGAGACCCGATTCGGGGATACGCGGCGGGCTCTGAATCTCATTCACCACGCTGAGCAGACCCTCGATGAGCACGACACCGAAGTGAACCCGTCACCTGCATGGCTGGACTGGTTCTCCTCCGCGCGGCTGGCAGGATTCAAGGGCAACACGTTAATGATCGCCGGCCGTGGACGTGAAGCGCGGGAGACTCTTGAACAGGTGCTGGCCGAGCTTCCGGAAGAGTCGGTGAAACAGCGGACTGTATATCTCGCGGACATCGCCGCGGCGGCAGTTCTCGAACACAATCCAGAGGCGGCCTGCAGCTACCTTGAGGACGCCCTCGACCTCCTGGGCCGGAACTGGTACGCGACCGCAATGGATCGAGTCAAGGCCGTTCGCCAGTCGCTACGGGAGTGGGATTCCCTGCCTGCCGTACGGGCACTGGATGACCGGCTGTACGACTGGCATACGACGGTCAACTCTCTGATCGGCTAGCTTGAGACGTTCTCTGCCGCAACAATTTCAGATAGTTCGTTGAGGTCGCGGATCCGCCAGTCGGAGAGGTCCGCGACTTCCTTTTTGTCGCGGAGTATCCAACCCCAGGGTCCTCGCTGTATGTAGGCGGTTCGCATCCCGGCCCGCTTGGCAGGCGTTACATCATTGTCGATTCGGTCGCCGACGTAGACGATCTGATCCGCGGCACAAGGCGCCGCCTCCACGACCTTGTCAAAAAACTCAGGCGCTGGCTTCTGGACTTCCCAGTCGTCGGATGTGGCGATAAAGTCGGTCGGAAGATCGAGGCTTCGAAGGATCTGACCGGAGCGTACGGTCTGGTTTCCAACGATTCCGACCCATACACCCAGGTCCTGCAGCTTCGACAACGCCGGCCGAACATCCGGGTACAGGTCCTCCTCCCCGTACGCCTCGGGCTGGCCGGCGTCGGCGCGCGCTTGCCGCTCTGCCGCAAGGTCAAATCCGGGTTTGAACACTTGGAACGTTTGCAGGTAGTCCTGGCCGCTGGCGATCGTCGCGCCGAACACTGCCGCAAAGGTATGTCGAGGAACCCCCAGCCAGTCCGCCCACGTGCCGTATTCACGGGTCTCGTCGACAAGCGTTTCACCAACGTCGAACACGACAGCCGAAATCATGCGCACTACCGTACCCTCCCCTGCCGACGACCCGGCGTCCGTCTCCAACCGTGACTAACTGGTCCAGGTGCTCTGAATCAAGCCACGCGTCCGGCTGATATTCGAATGGGTGTATCGCGCGGACATAGCAGCGGAGGTATGCCCCATGAGGGTCATGTGATCCGCCAGACTGGCGCCGGCCTGAGCAAACAACGTTGCGGCCGTGTGCCGAAGGTCGTGCGGAACAACGCGGTCGTATCCGATCGACTGCCCAGCTCTGATCAGAGCCGAACGTATGGTGTCCCGATGTAGAAACTTCCCGTTCGGCGCCGGAAAGACCAGCCCACTCCGTCCAGGAATCGAATAGTCCGCCATGTGGTTGATGAGCGCTGGACGTAGAGGGTCGGGCAGCGGGACGGTCCGCAGCGCAGCGCGTGACTTCGGTCGGCTGACAATCCAGTCCCCCTTCACCCGAACCACCGCCCGAGACACTGTGACTGCCACGCCATCCCCGGTGAGGTCGATGTCCGACCGACGAAGGGCCGTCAACTCGCCCCAGCGCAGACCGGAGAACCCAGCGACGAGCACGAATACCTGCCAATGCTTCGGCATTTCTCCCGCCAGCGCCCGAACCTCATCTGCTGTCAGCGCAAGCGGTTCGCGTACGCGATGCTTGACCGCGCCGCCCTTGATACGACACGGATTGACCAATATCAGTTCGTCGTCGACCGCTTGGTTGAGGATCGTTCGCAACAGGCTGTACGCATTCGCGTTGCGCGTCGGATATGTGGTCCCGAGACCAGCGAACCAGGCACGGACCTTTTGAGCCGTCAGCTTTGACAGAGCGACGTTGCCGAGTTCCGGGAGGATCTGCCTGTCGAGGTATCCCCGGTTCAGAGTGCGGTACTTGGGCTTGTGCCTCCCCTCGGTCTCATCGAACCACCGATTCGCGTACTCCCGCAGCGCCGGGCCGGCCTTCGTCTGCCCGGCTCGGGTTTCAACCCGATCGGTGGGCGGTGTCCACACGCCCAGATCGATCTTCTTACGCTCCGCCGCCAACCACGCGACGGCATCGTCATGCGCGGAGAAGGTATGCATCGCTTTGTGCGGCTTACCATCTGGCCCGATGTAGCGAGCTTGGTACCGGCCCGAAGGAAGCTTGCGGGTGTTCCCGAACCCGCGCTTCGTCCCCTTGGCATTACTCATCGATCCTCCATCGCCTGCCGTCGTGCGAGATGTCCAAGAATACGTGCCAGATACGTGCCAGATCAATGTATTCCGATGTCAACTCACCTGCAGGTTTGTCCACGCACTCTGGTTGTGCCACATAGCCCTACGGCGAAGTTATCGCAGATGAGCGGCCCTAAGGCCCGGTGTCGTGTCGCAGGTTCGAATCCTGCCGAGGGCACAAATCGGTTCATCCTGTTCAGGTCTGCCGCTGCCCTGGAAACCGAAATATTTACGGACCCGCGAACCCTGCCGAATGCGGCGGCCGGACATTGTAAAAGGGTTGATTCGGCAACTTTCTGATACACGGCGGAAACGCGTAGAATTCCACCAGGTCGGGACAGCTATCTGGAGTCCATCATGATCAAGAAAAGGAATTCACACTCGAAATTCGCCCGGTTGGCAGCAGCAGCCGGAATGGCCGCAATCGCTGCGGCTCCGGTCGTCGCAGCCGCGACACAAGCATCCGCCACCGAAGCAACGACGTCGACATCCGCAACTCAATCCGTCGACAATCCCGGTTGGGGCCACGGCAACGGCTGGGGCCACGGCAATGGCTGGGGCCACGGGAACGGTTGGGGGTGGGGAAATGGCGGCGGCTGGGGTAACGGAGGTTGGGGTAACGGCGGTTGGGGTAATCCCGGCTGGTGGAACCCATTCGGCGGCGGCTGGGGAAGCTTCTAGTGCCGATGACCGAGCCCGGACACGCACAGCGTGCCGGGCTCGGCCGCGTCCGATACCGATCATGAGATGCCGGAATAGACCGACCGGGCCGGAACTGGTGACCGAATGAAAATCGTATGTGTCGGTGGCGGGCCCGCCGGACTGTACTTCGCCATTTCGATGAAGCGGCGCGACCCGGGCCATGCCGTCACGGTGATCGACCGAGATCCTCCCGGGTCCACCTACGGCTGGGGCGTCGTCTACTGGGACGATCTGCTCGACATCCTGTACCGGAACGACCCCGACAGCGCACAGACGGTGCGGGCCGGATCTGTGCTCTGGCGAGAACAGGCGATCCACGTCGGCGACGACGGGACCGCATATTTCCCGGGCTACGGATTCAGCATGGGGCGAGCGGCATTGCTCGATGTGCTGTCGCAGCGGGCCACCGACCTCGGCGTCGATGTCCAGCACGGCCGGGAAATTCACGATCTGTCCGGCTTCGACGACGCCGATCTCGTCATCGCCGCCGACGGCGCGAACAGCCGGGTGCGGCAGCTGGAGGATCATCGCTTCGGAACATCGGTGAACCTCGGCAAGAATCGATATATCTGGCTCGGCACCGACAAGGTCTTCGACCGATTCACTTTCGCCTTCGAACACACGCCGGCCGGTTGGATCTGGTTCCACGCCTACCCGTCGATCGCCGGAAAGATCAGCACCTGCATCGTGGAATGCCAACCGCGGACGTGGCGCGAATCGGGATTCGATTCCCTGGACGGCGCCGCGAATGTGCGTCTTCTGGAAAAGATATTCGCGCGCGTTCTCGACGGTCACTCGTTGATCAGCAAGACACGAGGCGAATTCGCAAGGTGGAGTTGCTTTCCCGAAGTGACCAACAAAACCTGGTATCACGACAATGTGGTGCTGGTCGGCGATGCGGCGCACACGACGCACTTCACCATCGGTTCGGGCACCCGGTTGGCGATCATCGACGCCATCGTGCTCGCCCAGAGCCTGTACGAACACGGCGAGATCGCCGATGCGCTGGAGAATTACGATGCGCAGCGGCGCGCGGCGATGCGCCCGATCCAGGCCGCCGCCCGTGCCAGCATGACCTGGTTCGAACACGCCGACCGGTATCTGGACCGCAACGCCGTGCAGTTCGCCTATGCGATGGCGGTTCGGCACGGGCTGCAAATGCCGTGGCGATACCAGATGCACCTGCTCACACAGGTTCCCGCCGTGCGCACAATGCGCAGGGGTATCGATTCCGGGCAGCGGTGGTGGCGAGCGGCGCGGCGCGGCGAACTCGCGATGCCGCGGCGCTGATCTGTTCGGCGCTGATCTACTCGGCGCTGATCTACTCGGCGGCGCGACTGCTCTCGTCGCGATGCAGCACCCAGGTGCCGCGGCCGGCGGCCTTGGCCCGGTACAGGCCCACGTCGGCATCGTTCAGCAGTTTCTCGGCGTTCGCGCCCGCCACCGGGGCGACGACGGCGCCGATGCTGGCCGACATCGCCAGCAGATCGGTGGGACCGACCGGGACCGGTTCCCGCAGGGTCGCAAGCATGGTCTCGGCGGCGGCGTGCGCCGCCTCTTCGTCACACGGAGGTGCGAGCAGCGCGACGAACTCGTCTCCGCCGATGCGGGTGACCGTGACCGCCGGTGAGGTCATCGTCGCGTCCAGCCGGCGACCGACCTCGGCCAGCACGCTGTCGCCCGCGCGGTGGCCGTACCGGTCGTTGATCAGCTTGAACTCGTCGAGGTCGAGGAAACACAAACCGATGTGGTCGGCGGGACCGGCCGTCGCGACGATGGCCTCCAACTGCTCGAGCAGGCAGTGTCGGTTGGGCAGTCCCGTCAACGAGTCGTGGCGCGCCTGCCACCACAGTTTCCGCTCCATCGCGCGCCGTTCGGTGATGTCCTCTCCGACGGCGAGCAGCCGCAGATCGCGCCCACCCGCTCCGCGCACCAGCGTCATCGTCCAGGCACCCCAGCAGACGGTGCCGTCGGGACGGCAGAAGCGGCCTTCGAAGTGCACGGTGCCATACCGGCGCTGGTACAGGTCGACGACCACCTGCTGAAGTTTGTCGCGATCCTCGGGATGCATCAGGTCCAGACCAGCCACGCCCGGCAGTTCCTCCGGCTTCATCCCGACCATCCGTGCCGTGGTCCGGTTGGCTTCCAGCGTGATGCCGTTGCTGTCGTAGAGGGCGATCGCCACCGCAGCGTTGTCGAACACCACGCGGAAGCGCTGGTCGGCAACCTCGCGGCTGTCCGCGTGGACCTTCAACAGTTCGGCACTGTAGCCGCGGCCGAGTTCGCCCAGGAGCGCGCCGAACCGCCGCGTGCTATCCGGCCGCTGCGACCGTTCCAGCAAACCGGCCAGCACCGTCGCGGACGGGGTCATCAATGCGGGGTCGGTCAGCTTCCACCGCACCATCTCGACCCCGACGCGGTATGCGGGCGACGGATCGAACGGCTCGGCCGACATGGCAACGTCCAGTTCGACGATCCACGTGGTCAACTGCTCGACGCGCGGCAGAGATGTCGGCACGCCACCGCAATCGACCAGGGCCGCCGACCAGTCTCGCGCCATGTCGGCAACCTCGCGCCTGTCCATCCGCGAGGACCTTCCTCCATCGCCGGACCCGCGAGGCCCGGCACCGACGACCCTCCCCATTCGCTACCAACGAGCATACGAAACAACCGCTCTGCCGTGTGGGTGACGGCGGGAACCGGCCGCACTACCGACGCCCCCGGTCGAGCCGGCATCCCCTGCACACGGGACGCCCGCACGACGACGCGAGGCAGCTGTCCGATCCACTCGGGAACTACCCCCGATCGCGGGAGAGTAACGCCCCCGGTTCCGCGTCGAGATGTCCGGATGCACCGTTTCCGCACGGCTCGACCGCCGTAACCCGGTGGCGTGGTCGGTGGCCGAAGCCCTCGATGGCGCTCACCGACGTCGCCGCTCAGGACGTGCGAGAGCTCGAGCCGAGGGCCCTGGCGACTGATCGCACCGCATTGAAAAGTGCAGCGCAGCAATTATTTTCGAGGGCAATTCGCGAAGATCCTTGACGGGCTGTGGCATACGGCGCAGAATAGCGGGCGGGGACGGGGGCAGGTCGCCGGGCGATATCGGGGGAGGATTCGCACAGGCCCGAAATTCCTTGCGGGATAGCGACTTACATCCGGAACGACATGTTCGTTCGGACCGGCAGCACGGGGGGACTGATCAAGTGCGTCGAAATTCCGGCGCGATCCGCTTTCCTCGAATCCACGACTCCATCAATTCTCGGTTGCACACGTCCGAGTCGAACAGAACGACTCGGAATGAGACCGCCTCCAAGGGGAGTGCGAGGAAAAGGAAGGAAAGTGAAGATGGAGAGCACGGCAGACAGCTCGGACAAGAAGATCTACGAGAAGCCGGTGATCGCCAAATGCGGCGATTTCCGCAACCTCACCGGGGGCGTTTTCACCACGGAATCCGACCTGCTGGTCGGACGCCGCGGAATGATCTGAGCCGTCACCACCGAGCTCGAATCATAGGGGGTTGGAGGATGACTGGCGATGCTCGGACAGGATTTGTCGTTCTGCCCGACCACGGGGCGGCAGTGAGCATCGCCAGGCGTCTCCTCCCGTGGGCGCGGGTGTTGGCAGAGCACCGTTCGGGACGTCCGATGGTCGTCGGACATTGCCCGGACCGGCCGGTCATTCACGCGAACGGCCGCGCGGCGCAGGTGGTGATCCTCGGCCACGCTCTGATCAGCGAGCAGGCCGTCCTCGACTATGCGATGTCGACAGGTTCACCGGCTCGATGGCGAGTGATCCTGGACGCGATCTACGGATCGTTTCACTCGATCGTCGAGGTGAACGCCGACATCCACCTGAACGGTGCCGCATACGGATCCCGCGGCCTGTACCGCGCCCGCGTGGACGGCATCGACATCGCCGCCGATACTGTGCACGCCCTGCGGCACCTCGTCGGCGGCAAACTCGACGCCGGTGCCCTCGCCGCACATCTGCTCGAACCCGTTCCGCATCACCTCGCACAACGTCCGCTGCTCACGGGAATCGAACCGCTCGCCCGCGGTACCGGGTTGGTGATCACACCGACCGGAACGTCCCGGATGGTGCGGAGCGCGAGTGAAAGGACCGCCGTCCGGGGCCTCGAGGAGGGCGCACACGAGGTACGGAGCCGACTCGAGGCGGCGGTACGGGCTCGGACCGCGGCGGGTGGCACGGTTACCTGCGAACTTTCCGGCGGTTACGACTCGACGTCGATCAGTTTTCTCGCCGCCCGCGGACCGGCGGAGATCACGCTGCTGACGGCACGCGGACGCGATTCCGCCAATGAAGACCTCGAATGGGCCCTGCTCGCCGCCCGGCACCTGCCACATGTGCGGCACACGATCCTTCCCGATTCCGAACTGCCTTTCACCTACGCCGGCCTGGAGGAGGGGCCGACCTGGCTGAACGAGCCCTCACCGCTCATCGCCGGCAGAAGCCGGGTAGGTGCGCTCGCGGCACTGGCGGCAACCTTCGGTCCCACCGTGCACCTGACCGGCCACGGGGGCGATCACCTCTTCACCGGACTGCCGACGCTCTACCGCGATCTACTGTGGCGTCGCCCGCTCACCGCATGGCGGGGACTGCGCAGTTTCGGCGCCCTCGGCGGTTGGCGATCACGAGATCTCCTGCGCGGCGCGGTCGAGCCCGCGGATTTCCGGGCGTGGTGGAAAAGGAATTCTGTACCGATCGCCGGTGTGCCGGAACGGCGCAAACCGATGCTGGGCTGGGCCCTGGTTCCGTCCATTCCGGTGTGGGCCTCGGCAGCGGCGAAAGATGCTGTGCACGAGGGAATCTCGTGGATGGCCGCCGATGCCGAACCGCTGGCGCCCGCTCGTGGGCGCCACGTCGAACTGGAGTCGATTGTCGAGGGGGCCCGGACGGTGGCCGTGTTGAACCGCATGTCACTGGCATCCGGCGGGCCGCCCCTGTCCGCACCCTATTTCGATGACCGAGTTATTTCCGCTGCCCTGTCGGTGGCGGTTCCGGATCGGGTCAGCGCCTGGACGTACAAGCCTCTGCTCAGGGCCGCGGTCAGCGGAATCGTGCCCGACGAGGTACTGCGCCGGCAGACCAAGGACAGCGGATCACACGACGTCGAAGTGGGCCTGCGCAAGCATCGCGACGAACTCGTGGCTCTGTGGGAGAACTCGCGGCTCGGCGCCATGGGCCTGATCGACTCGAAGCGACTGAAGCATTTGTGCGCCAGCCCCAGTTCGTTCGAACTGGAAGACGGAACGATGTTCAGCACCATCGCCTGCGAACTCTGGCTGCGCGATCTGGAACGGAATTTTCTCGATCCGCGCGACAGTAGCGCGCGGAAAGCCTGAGGAGTGGGAGGGACCATGAATACCACGACACCGAGGCCCGGCTTGTCTTTCGTGCGAACGGAATACGGGGGCGTCGTTCTCGATTTGAAACAGGGCGAGTATTGGCGGCTCAATCCGGTCGGAGCGGAAGTGTTCGCATCGCTCCTCGCCGGCGACGCCGCCGATCCCGTTGCGGCAGTGCTCGATCGGTTCGACGTCGATGCCGTTACCGCGCAGCGAGACGTCGCCGAACTGGTGAGCCGCCTTCGAGCAGTGGGGCTGGTGCCGTCGTGAGCCACCAGATGGCGCTCGGGACCGAATTCGAGGCGGACGGACGCAGGGGTGAGCGCTCGGCCGCGGCCTGGGCCGTTCGCGCCGCGAGGGTCCTCGTCAGGTTGCCACCGCGACGGATCGAATGGATCCTGAAGCAGTTACACCGAGGAAGTCGTCCGGCCCCGTTCGACGATGCCGAGCGATGGCGGCGCCGGGTCGTCGAGGTGAGTCCCGACGCCGCCGGAAGATACGGCTGCCTGACGAGGTCCGTGGCGACGACGCTGCTGAGCCGACGCTACGGTGCGTGGACAACCTGGTGTGTCGGCGTGCGCACCGAGTTGCCGTTCGCCGCACACGCATGGGTCGAAGCAGACGGAAAGCTTGTCGGGGAGGCGGGAGACATGACGACATTCAGTCGACTGATCGTGGTCGGCCGGCATGTGAACGTGGGTGACGATGTCAGCTGACGACGGTGAGATTCGAGAGCGCGAGTCCTGGCCGCGCCGGGTCGGGGCGCTGCTGAGAATTCTCGCACCACAACGTAATTCGCTGCTCGCGGCGACGGCACTGCTTCTCGTCGGCACCGGTTTGTCGTTGGCGCAACCGCTCCTGGCCGGACAGGTCGTCCGCGATGCCTCGGCGGGCGCGACGATCGCGTGGTCGCTCGCGGCGTTGGTGGGGGCCTATCTCCTGTATGCCGTCGCCGATACCGGCGGCAATTACATACTCGAGCGGTCCAGCGAATCCGTACTCTTGTCCGTGCGTCATCGTCTGGCCGGGCATCTGCTGCGGCTGAGAATTCCCACTCTGGAGTCACAGCGGGTCGGCGATCTCATCTCCCGCGTCACGCTCGATTCGACCGTGATCCGCAACGCCGTGGGCAGCAGTCTCGTCCAAATACTCACGGGTGCAATCACACTCGTGGGCACCGTGGCGGTGATGATCTATCTCGACTGGCTGTTGTTCTCGATCGTCTTCGTCACCGTGGGCGTCGCCGCGGCGGCGATGTTGCTGGTCATGACGCGAATCGAAGTGGCTTCGGTGCGCTTGCAGGAGAGCGTCGGCGCGCTGTCCGCGGATATCGAGCGCGCGCTGAACGGCGTGCGCACGGTGAAGGTCAACAATGCCGAGGACCGCGAACACGAGCGGTTGACCGAACTGGCCGGTGCCGCATTCGCCGCCGGCGTGCGCGCGGCCCGATTGAAGGCGCTGGGAAATCCGGCCATGCACCTGGCGGTGACCGGGTCGTTCGTGGTGTCCTTGCTGGTCGGCGGTGTGCGGGTGGCCAATCATCAGATGGAGTTGAGCAGCCTCGTCACGATGATGCTCCTCGCGATGAACCTGCTCATTCCGGTCGGCGATCTGTTCAACGGCTCCGTCGGATTGCAGAAGGCCTTGGGCGCGCTGAGCCGGATCGAATCGACGCTGAGTTTGCCGGCCGAGGACGTCGACGAGATTCCGCAGGTCGGCGTCGACTGTGATTCGGCGATCGAGACCGCCTCGGCGAACGGGCGTCCCGCATTGGAATTCCGCGAGGTGCGTTTCTCCTACGACGAGCGGCCGATTCTCGACGGCGTGAGTTTCTCGGTACCTCCGCGGGGACATGTGGCCCTGGTCGGGCACTCGGGCGCCGGGAAATCCACCGTATTCTCCCTGGTGAGCCGGTTCTACGATCCGGACGGCGGCGACATTCTGCTCGGCGGCCGGTCCTACGCCGGTCGACCACGGCGGGCGTGGCGCTCGGAAATCAGCCTGCTGGAGCAGAACGCGCCGCTGCTGTTCGGCAGCCTCCGGGACAATCTGACCTACCGGCAGCCGGGCCTCGGCGAAGACGATCTGCAGCGCGCGACAGAGCTCGCCGGGCTGGCCGATCTCGTCTCCCGGCTCCCCCGTGGGCTGGACACTCCCGTGGGCGAGCACGGCGTCCTGCTCTCGGGCGGCGAGCGTCAACGCGTAGCACTGGCCCGAGCGCTGATCCGCCGGCCCGTCCTGATGATGCTCGACGAACCCACCGCGATGCTCGACGCCGAAACCGAGAAGGCGCTGAACGTGACCATCCAGAACGTGCGACAAGAATGTGCCCTCCTGGTGATCGCCCATCGCCTGTCCACCATCCGCGAGGCCGACATCGTCATGTTCCTGAAGGACGGGCGGATCGTCGACAGCGGGCCCCACGACGAACTGGTCGCCCGCAACGCCGACTATCGACAGCTGGTCGGAGCGACGGTGTGAATCCGGTGCGGGACCGACGGGTGTTCCGATGATCCGTCAGCTCGACAGGGTCACCACCGCGGCCGGGTCGAACAGGTCCCGGATTCGGTTCCACGGGAGCTGAACCGGGTAGTAGTCGCCCCGCGCGTGCGCGACGGAGAAGTAGACGGTGAGCCCCTCCGGGGAGGGGACCCAGTTGGCGAAATCGTCACTGCCGGGAGCGTGTGTGAACAGGGTGGGCCCGTCCGCGGGCACCAGGCTCTGGGCGGTCGCGGCGAGGGCGTTCCAGCTCTGGGCCGGGTCGCGCAAGGCCGTCGGCAACATGACCGGTTGCGCGGTTCCGGTGTCGATCACCACGGTGCCGATCTGGTTGACCGGATGCGGGCCGCCCTCCCACGTGTGGTCGGTGATCAGCACGCCCGCAACGACCTTCGTCCCGATCCGGGTGACGCGGCTGGTTTCCCCGCAGCGCAGCCGGGCGTCGTGCAGCGCACCGCTCGCGTCGCCGCCGCTCGTATCGGCCAGCGAGGCGCGCATCGCCGCGTTGAACCGATCGCGCACTGCCTGCTCACCGCCCTCGAGTTGCGGCAGCGTCACGTCGGTCGTCAGCGTCGCGGTCTGTTCCCGCACCGGCACGGTGGTGGCGGTGTACGGCCCTGCCGAGGCCACGGGCGAGTGCGGGCACCCGGCCTGCTGATCCGGCGATCCGCTGACCTGCTGAGCAACCGGTTCGGAGGAGGCCGGTCCATCAGCGGCATCGTCCGTACCGCACGCCGAAAGCGCCGCCACGCCGAACCAGATTGCCACCCACACTGCTCTTTTCACTGGGTACTCCCCCCGACTGTCACCGGCGAACGGCAGCATACAACCTGGACCTCACATTTCGGCGTGCTGTGTCGTCCAACAGTGGAAGGACCTGTACCGAACGAGGGAGTGAGATCATGACCGATCCGGAAGCGAGCGCGGTGGTAGGTGAGCGGCGGGCGCTGCTCAACCTCGCCTACCGGCTGCTCGGCTCCCTCGCGGAGGCCGAGGACGTGGTGCAGGAGACCTATGCGCGCTGGTACGCCCTGTCCCCGGAACAACAGCAGGCCGTCGAGGCGCCGGGTGGCTGGTTGCGGACCGTGGCCAGCCGCATCTGTCTGGATCTGCTCGGTTCGGCGCGGGCTCGCCGCGAGCGCTACGTCGGTGAGTGGATTCCGGAGCCGGTCCCGGACCGCAGCGAGTGGGGCGCGCCCGCACCGGCCGATCCGGCCGACCGGGTGACGCTCGACGAATCGATCAGCATGGCGTTCCTCGTCGTACTCGATTCCATGACGCCGGCCGAGCGCGTGGCCTTCGTCCTGCACGATGTCTTCCGGTATTCCTTCGCCGAGATCGCCGATATCGTCGGCCGCACTCCCGCGGCCTGCCGACAGCTGGCCTCCTCCGCACGCCGTCGTATCCAGACCTCGGCACGTCCCTCTCGGGACGAGCGTGCCGAGGTCGTCCGAGACTTCAAACGCGCGTGGGAGACGAAGGATATCGAGGCACTGATCGAGATCCTGGATCCACGGGCCGTCGCGACGGCCGACAGCGGCGGCCGGGTGGTCGCCTTCCGTCATCCGATCACCGGTGGCGAGCAGATCGCTCGCGCATGGATCGAAATCGCCTCCCGCGCCGCGGAAGTCACACTTCTCGAGCGCACCGTCAACGGCCAGCCCGGCCTGGTGGCACAGATCGACGGCGCCATCGCGACCGTCTACGCCTTCGATATCGCCGACGGCCGGATCACCCGGATCTGGGCGATCCGCAATCCGGAGAAGCTACGGCAATGGACGGAACACCGGCTGTCACCGCAGTGACCATGAAAGTGGTTCGGGCGGAACGATTTCTACGCGAATCGGACATCCGCGGCTCGGCCTGATTTTCGGTACTTTGGATACGGTCACCGTCAGGACCGGTCCGACACCGTGGGGAGCGCCGATCGGCGCCGGTAGCAGGGAGCACAGCATGACCGAGGCCGAGGTTTCCGAGCAGATCGAGCTGGTGGAAGACGACTTCCACGACGATCCGCACAAGTACTACGAGCGCTGGCGGGCCCGGGGGCCGGTGCACCACGTGCGGTTCACGCACGAGCGCGGGATTCCGTGCTGGGTCGTCGTCGGCCATGCGGAAGCGCGTGCGGCACTGGCCGATCCGCGCTTGCGCAAGAACTCGGCCGGCACCTTCGAACTGTTCCGGCGCAAAGGCTCTGCGGTGCTGTCGAATTCGGATGCGCAGGCGTTGAGCACCCATATGCTCAATACCGATCCGCCGGAACACACGCGACTGCGGAAGTTGGTGAACAAGGCCTTCACGCCGCGGCGGGTGGCGGCCTTGCGCCCGCGCATCGAGGAGATCACCACCGGATTGCTCGACGAAGTGGCCGCGCACGACGAGGTCGATCTGCTTCATGCGTTCGCGACCCCGCTACCCGTCACCGTGATCTGCGAACTGCTCGGCGTTCCCTTCACCGATCGCGACGATTTCCAGCTGTGGACGAAGATCCTGGTCGGGGCCTCCGGAGATCTGGCGGACCGCGACCGCGCCTCCGCCGATATGGGCAGATATCTGACGGCGCTGCTGGCGGACAAACGCGTTCGGCCCGGCGACGACCTGCTGTCGGGACTGGCCACCGAACAGGACGAAGGCGACCGCCTCACCGATCCCGAATTGGTGGCGATGGCTTTCCTGCTGCTGGTTGCCGGTCACGAAACGACGGTGAACCTGATCGGCAACGGCACCTTCGCCCTGCTGCGCAACCGGCCCCAATTCGATGCGCTGCGGGCGGATCCGGACGGTGTCCCCGCCGCCGTGGAAGAGTTTCTGCGACTGGACGGCCCGGTCGGCTGGGCCACGGTCCGGTACACCGAGGAACCCGTCGACATCGGCGGAATCGTCATCCCCGCAGGGGAATTGGTTTACGTCGCGCTATCGGCGGCCGATCGCGATCCCGATCGATACCGTTCACCCGACGAACTCGATATCGGCCGGAAGCCGTCCGGACATGTGGCCTTCGGCCACGGAATCCACTTCTGCGTCGGCGCTCCGCTGGCCCGGATGGAGGCCGCCGTCGCCTTCACCGCTGTGCTGGATCGCTTCCCGAAGCTGGCCCTGGCGCCGTCGTTCACCCCGCGGTGGCAGCCGAGCCTGCTCATGCGGGGACTCACCGAACTGCCGGTGCGCCCCCACGGATGAGGTGAACCCGCCGGATCATCCGGTCGGCAGTGCGGTCTTGGCCGCCACACGCGCAGCGCGGTGCGCAGCCCCCGGCGGGAACGAGACGGTGCGCCCTCGGCGGCCGCGAACGGTCGATATCCGAGAAACTTCCGCTCCGACGCGGTTTCCGGGGCGTCGTCGGAGGTCGCGGTGAGGAAGCGATCCGGCAGCGCCAATTTGTGGATCGTCCGGAGGGTGAGCGCATACTGCCGCAGCAGAGGACCCGTCGTGTACGGCAGATCGAATTCTTCGCACAGCGCACGCACGCGGGCGGCGATCTCCCGGTACCGGTTGCTGGGCAGGTCCGGGAACAGGTGATGTTCGATCTGGTAGCACAGATTGCCGCTCATGAAGGCCTGAACCCGCCCGGCATCGAAGTTCGCCGTGCCCAGCATCTGGCGCAGATACCATTCCGCCTTGGTTTCCGACTCCAGCACCGACGGAGTGAATTTCTCCGCGCCGTCGGGAAAATGGCCGCAGAAGATCACCAGGTACGCCCACAGGTTGCGCAGCACATTGGCGCCGAGATTGGCGAAAAGCGTTCGCCGCCATCGCTTTCCGCTCAATGCGGGGAACAGCACGTAATCCTTGCCTGCCTGCCGGACCAGTTTTCCGAGCAACGCCCGGGTCTGACCGGCGCGCTCGGCGGTATCGGTCACCCGATCGTGGACGGAGTCCAGGTCGTGCCAGGCGATACCCCATTCGAAGGTCGCCGCCAGCAGCACATTCTGTAACGGTTGCAGCAGCAGGCGCGGCCGCCAGCGCTGGTCTCTGGTCACCCGCATCACGCCGAAGCCGATATCGTCGTCCATTCCCAGCACGTTGGTGTAGAGGTGATGGCGGACATTATGTGCGTAGCGCCACTGCGCGGACAGCCCGGCCATATCCCACTCCCAGGTGTTGGAGTGAATTTCCGGGTCGTTCATCCAATCCCACTGACCGTGGGAGACGTTGTGACCGATCTCCATATTCTCGACGCTCTTGGCCGTCGCCAGGCCGGCCGTACCGAGCACCCAGGCGAAGCGGCCACGACCGGCGAGAATGACCAGTCGCGCGGCGGCGTCGAGGGTGCGCTGAAAAACGATCGTCCGGCGAATGTAGTTCGCGTCACGAGTACCCAGGTCGGCCTCGACATCGGCGCGAATACGGTCGAGTTCACGCCCCAGCGCCTCGATATCGGCGGGACTGAGATGTGCGTACACGCCGATCTCGGTAATAGCCATGACCTACATCCTCGGATTTGTGTGTGGTGGCGCGAACGCCCACCGACGAGGACATATGCGGAGACCCGCCGATCACCCGAGCCTACCCGTCCTCGCTGAACAGCCCGCGAGACGACCGAGCCCGGCCGCGCGGCCGCGTGTTCATTCCAGCCACGCGTCGCTGCGAGCCGCCCACGGATTGCATTCGTACAGCGAGGGTGCAGCGGCGGAGGCCGGGTCACTGCTCGGGTGCATTCCCCACCCGAACCAGTTGGCGACGTTCTGGTTGGTCCCGTGCCAGCGTCGTTCGCCCGGCCGGTCACCCGCGCCGGCGTTGTTGGCGTAGGCCCGGTCGGCCAGGCCCTGGGTGATGGCACCGCGTCCGGTATTGACGCCGTAGAACATCCCGGAGAAACACCACGCCTGCAGCTCGAGCCGACGGTTGAGCAGGTCGACCTCCGGCCCGGTCCAGTTCAGCGCCGAGGCCCTGGCTTGGAAGGCGGCCATGATTCCGGTGAGCTGTTGCACGTGGTGTTCGTATTCGTGCGAGAGCACCGCGAGCACGTTGCCGACGCCGTAGCCGATGACCGGGGCCATGGTGTCGAACGGCATCACGATCATCCGGTCGGCCGCACAGTAGAACGCTTCCCGATTGCTGCCGGTGGAACTGCACGCACCGTGGTAATCACCGATTCGGGCGCCCGCCCAGAGCGCGGGCGAGGACATGGGGATCCGGAAGTGCGCCAGGGTGGGCGCCCATGCGGCATCGTGACAGCTGATCGCCGCGCGGTAGTACGCCTCCGCGCCATCCGGAGTGTTGCGCCAGCCGGGCAGCCGACAGTCGACACTCGACAGGCCCACGCCTTGCTCGCTGAGCACCGGATTACTGCCGAGTTCCGGGTCGGTTTTCACCGGGCCGGTGCCGGTGTGCTGACGATTGCCGGCTACCGGCGTCGCGTCGGGCGTCGACCGCGCCGTAGCCTGCGGCACGGCCGGCGAGCCGACGGGATCCGGCGAGTGGGCCGTCGCACAACTACAGAGAAGCAGAGCGGCGACAGCTGAAAAGATCCCCCCACGAAGCAATTTCACGTCCTACTTGTACCAGAACTCGCCCTCGCAGGGCCGCCGACGAGGAGCGCGCGGCCGGTCAGCTGCCGAGTTCGGCGGCGGAGTCCGCGCCTGCGGTACCGGTCTGCCGGAGGAAGTCGGCGATAACCTCGAGTTCTGGCTCCGAGTACCGGTCGAGCACCTCGTCCATGCGCCGGTTCATGCCCGAGAACACGTGGAACAGTTCGGAATTGCGCTCGCGGACGGCGCGCAGGGTGACTGCGCGCCGGTCGCTCGCCTCGGGGTCGCGTTCCCGGACGATCCAGCCGCCCTTCTGCAACCGGTCCAGGACACCGGTGAGGGTGGCCGGGTGCAGGCCGGTGAGCCGGGACAGGGCGGTCGGCGAGACGGGGCCTCGCCGGTTGATCAGGTCCAGGCAGGTCCAGTCCACGTCGCGGAGTTCCACCCGGCCGCCGAACCGGCGATTCAGCAGGGCGAGCTGAATGTTCAAGTCGCGCAACGCATCCTTGACGTCGACGGCCAGCCGGCGCCGTTGCTGCGCGGCCGCGCGATCCGCCTCCGAGCTCATCGGCACCCTCCGGTCGATTCATACGATTTTCATATGATATCTCCGGCGCGGACGAACCCGGCAGGTCAGTGCGGTTCGACCCGGAACACCGCGATGCGCTCGGCCGCCGCCGCCACCCCGTCGGGCGTTGCCGCATCGGCCAAACCGGTTGTGACGAAACGGTTTCCGACGCTGGCGGGCCCGGCTCCGACCAATTCGCGCAGCAGCGCCCCGCGCTGCTCGACCGGAACCTCGACCAGTCGCGCGGTCGAGGATTTCCGTCCGCGCGTCAGCGTGACCGAATCGGCCGCCCGCACGTTGGCCACCCAGGCCGCCCGCGGATAGGCCTGCACGATGTAGTGCGCCCCACTCAACTCGCTGACCGCGATCGGGAAGGTGCGCGGTTGCCCGGTGCGCCGACCGGCGACGGTGAGCAGTTGCATCGGACCGAAACCGATTCCCAGCCGTTGCAGCCCGACCACGAGCGGATTGACCCGATTGACCATCCGCCGATACCGCTGCGCATCCATTCCGGCACCTCCAGTACTCCCGAAACCATATTCTATGATTTTCATATCATATCTATACAGTATCGTCTTGCGGTAGTCCCGAACGTCCGGATTCGTCGGATAGACCTGTCAAGGGCCATAGGTCCCCAAGGTGGCGCAAGTGCGCCAGAACACACCTCCGGTTCGATGTCCATCAGGCGACACTCCGGCAAACCCCGTGCACACACCCCGTGAACCTGTGTCACCTGCACATTTGCCGGACGGCGAGGGAGGTCGGCCGCACCCGGATACGAACGGGCGCGGGTAACGATCATGAGCAATGTGAACTATCGTCCGGTCACGAATCGATAACCCCTCTTTCGCTTCGGGAGACCTCGTGCTCGAGCTCGACCATTTCAGTCACGGCTGGGTAACCCCGGTCCTGGCCTATGTCATGTCCTTCATCGGATCCGTTCTGGCGCTGCGCTGCGCCACCCACGCCCGGGCCTCGCGCTGGCCGGGCGGCTGGTTGATCGCCGCGGCCGTCTCGCTCGGCGGCGCCGGCATCTGGGTCATGCACTTCACCGCCATGCTCGGTTTCTCGATCCACGGCGCGAATATCCGCTACGACGTGCCGATGACGCTGCTCAGCGCGGCCATCGCGATCGTCGTGGTGTGGGCCGGACTGTCGATCGTGGTGCGCGGGCACCGGGAAGTGATCGCACTCCCCCTCGGCGGCATGATCACCGGATTCGGCGTCGCGGCCATGCACTACCTCGGCATGCATGCCATGAACGCCGGCGCGCACATCGAATACAGCACCGGACTGGTGGCCCTGTCGCTGCTGATCGCCGTGGTGGCCGCGACCGCGGCACTGTGGTTCGTCCTGCACGTGCGCGGGTTCGCCGCCACCATCGGCGCGGCGGCCATCATGGGTCTGGCGGTCTGCGGAATGCATTACACCGGAATGGCATCCATGACGGCGCACCGCATGGACAACATGGCCGAGCCGACCGGCGGTGTCGACTCTGTGCAGCTGCTCACCCCGCTGATCATGGTGGTCACGCTCGTCACCATCATGCTCGTGGTGCTCGTCGGACTCGCGGAGGTCGACGGACCCTCGCGACGCGACGATGCCGATGACACGAACGATCTCGATCTCGCCGACAGCGGCCGCGCGTGGCCGCGCGCCTACACCGAGGAATCTCCCGCACCCGATCAGCCCGCACCGGCATTCAGCCTGCAGGCGATTTCGAAGCGGCAGTCGACCCGTAGATAGCCGGACGATACGGACGATCGGCCGAGCGAACGCTCAGCCGATCGTCCTCCGGATCCATTCTTCCGCAGCGCTTTTCGCCTCCGCGACCGATCGCGCGCTGACCTCGCGCAACATCCGGCCGTCGGCGGTCTCGATACGCCAGGCGCAGGTCGTCCGCGTGGTCGGCTTCACCAGACCGCGCGCATCGCCGAACGCCTTGACCAGCCACCAGCGGGTGCCGTCACCGGCCAACTCCCAGCCGTCGACCGCATCCGAGGGGCGCACCGGCCCGAACGGCTCGTCGGCATTCGCCCGAGTCTCGGCCACCGGCCCCCTCCTCCGCGATTCACGTTGCAGTCCAATGCTGGTCGATCTCGATACTCGATCTCGATGCACATTGTCGCGCAACATATCCTCGCGGCGGATTCGAACCCCTGGATCGGCGAGCCGCGTGGCGCACCCGCCGGCGGCGTCAGAAGCGGCGGGCGCCGGTGACCGGCATCTGCGCGAGCGCCGATCGGATGACACCCTCACCGCTCGTCGCGGCGTGCACGACCGTGCCGTCACCCGCGTAGAGAGCGGAGTGTCCGCCACCGTAGAACGACACGAGATCGCCCGGTTGCAGCGCATCCAGGTCGACCGGCGTGCCGGCGGTCAGCTGGTCGTAGCTCGTCCGCGGCAGGTCCACCCCGACCTGCCGGTACGCCCACTGCACCAGACCCGAGCAGTCGAAGGCATCGGGGCCGGTGGCACCCGAGCGGTAGGCCGAGCCGATCTTGGACTCGGCGGCCTCGAGCGCCCGCTCACCGACCGATTTCATGGGCTCCGGCGGGGCCGGATGGATTTCCGGGAAGAGCCCGGGAATTGTGAACTGCGGCGGTAGTGGAATTCCCGGTACGACCGGGGCGGGTATCGGCGAGTCGGCGTGTGCGGGGCCCGCAGTCGCCACCATCGTGCCCGCCGCGCCGAACAGAACGACCAGCGTTGCCGCGGTCGACCAGGCCCTACGACCCGGAAAGCGGGTACATCGACCCGCCTCGGTTCCTGCCATGATGCGTTCCTCCGAATCTCGTAGCGAGAGCAGATTTCCGAAACACCACGGTGATCAGTCGATCGTTGGATCCGGGGAGCAATGATTCGCCACGGTCGGGGAGAAACCAAATACCGAACGCGCCAATTCGAATAACAAAACGATAAATTCGCGAAATACCTCAGATATCGCTGGTATCTCGATATAATCCCTACGGCCGTCCGGCGGGGGTCGCGGACGTATCCGGGCCGGTCGCCAGCAGGGAATGGCGGCGGCTGTAGGTCAGGTAGACGATCGCGCCGACGGCGAACCAGACGGCGAAGCGCAACCACGTCACCGGTTGCAGGTAGGTGATCAGCCAGATCGAGAAGCCGATGCCGAGCAGGGGCACCACCGGCATCCCCGGCGTACGGAAGCCGCGCGGCAGATCCGGACGGCGATAGCGCAGCACGATCACCGCCGCACAGACCACGATGAAGGCCAGCAGGATGCCGATATTGGTCAGCTCGGCGGCCTGGCCGATCGGCAGCAGCCCCGCGATCACCGCCGACGCGACACCGACGATCCAGGTGATCCGCGTGGGCACCTGGCGTACCGGGTGGGTTTTGGCAAACCACTGGGGCAGCAAGCCGTCCCGGCTCATCGAGTACCAGACGCGGGTGACGCCGAGCATGAAGGTGAACAGCACCGTCATAATGCCGACGATGGCGCCGGCCGCGATCAGACTGCCCAGCCCGGGCAGGCCGACGGATTCGAAGGCGGTGGACAACCCGCTCTCCGGGTCGATGTCGGTGTAGTGCTGCATTCCGGTCAGGACCAGACAGACCAGCACATAGAGCACCATCGACACCACCAGCGACAACAGAATCGCCTTGGGCAGATGACGTTTCGCGTCCACCGACTCCTCGGCCGCGGTCGACATCGCGTCGTAGCCGAAGACCGCGAAGAAGACGGTCGCCGCCCCGGTGACCGCGCCGGACATGCCGAACGGGAAGTACGGGTGGTAGTTGGCGGAATCGATGTGGAAGAACCCGACCGCGATCACCACCACGACGACCACGATCTTCAGGCCCACCACGAAGGTTTCGAATCGCGCCGCGGCCCGGATACCCAAGTTCAGCAGGGCGGCGATGAGCAGGCACAGCATCGCGGCGAACAGATCCACCACATGGCCGTGCCCGGTTCCCGGCGCACCCAGCATCCACTCGGGGAGCTCGATATCCAACTGTCCCAACAGGAATTGGATGTAGCCGGAGATGCCGATCGCCACCACCGACACGATCGCGGTGTATTCGAGCAGCAGATCCCAGCCGATGAACCAGCCCACCGGTTCGCCGAGTACGGCGTAACCGTAGGTGTAGGCCGAACCGGCGCGCGGAATGAGTCCCGCGAATTCGGCGTAGGACAGCGCGGCGGCGGCGCTCGCGACGCCGGCGATCAGGAAGGAGACGAGGACGGCCGGGCCGGCGGTCTGATTCGCGACCGCACCGGCCAGCGTGAAGATGCCGGCGCCGATGATGCCGCCCACCCCGATGGCGGTCAGCTGCCACAGGCCCAGCGTGCGGTGCAGGGTGGTGGCGGATTCGTCCTGGATCTGGTCGATCGGCTTGCGCCGGAAGAACTCTCGCAGAGCGGGACCGGTTCGCATGGGCGCTCCTTGTCCGACGGGCGGCGCTGGTCAGCCCACAGTACCGATCTCACCGGCGGGTCGCCCGGTATCGGTCCCGGTGCGCGAGCGGCGGACCGCCACCGATGAAACAAGTTCTAGACATACTCGACCATTTGTCTTACCGTCGATACATGAGCACGACGATGTCTCGCGAGGCACGCTTCACCTTGCGTTCCGGCGACTCCTGGCGCGACCCCTGGCCGATGTACGCCGCCTTGCGGGAATCCGATCCGGTGCACCACGTCGTCCCCGAGAACCGCCCGCACGAGGACTACTACGTCCTGTCGCGCTACGCCGACATCTACGCGGCGGTGCGCGATCCCGAGACGTTCTCCTCGGCTCAGGGTCTGACGGTCGACTACAACAATCTCAGCGAGATCGGGCTCGGCGAGAACCGGCCGTTCGTCTTCACCGATCCGCCCGACCACACCGTCTTCCGGCGCCGCGTGGCCAAGGGGTTCACCCCGCGGCAGGTCCAGGAGATCCGGCCCGCGGTCGAGGCGTTCGTGATCGAGCGGCTGGAGAAGCTGCGCGCGGCCGGTGGCGGTGACATCTCGATGGAGTTGTTCAAACCGCTGCCCACCATGGTGGTGGCGCATTATCTCGGTGTGCCGGAGCAGGATCGGGCACAGTTCGATCGCTGGAGCGAGGCGATCGTGGCGGCCTCGGCGACCGGCGGTATCGAGCATGCGCAGGAGGCGGTCGGTGAGCTGACCCAGTACTTCATCGCGATGATCGAGAAGCGCAAACTCGAACCGGCGGACGACACCGTCTCCCATCTGGTGGCCTCGGGACTCGGCGCCGGCGGCGACTTCGGCGAAATCCTGCAGATCATCGGTTTCGCGTTCACGATGATCACCGGGGGCAACGACACCACCACCGGAAATCTGGGCGGCGCGGTGCAATTGCTGACCAGCTACCCCGAGCAACGGCAGCGCCTGCTCGACGATCCGAGCCTGATTCCGGGCGCGGTCGACGAATTCCTGCGCATGACCTCGCCGGTGCAGGGTCTGGCCCGCACCACCACCCGCGACGTCGAGATCGAGGGCGTCACCATTCCGGCGGGACGGCGGGTGCTGATGCTGTACGCGTCGGCCAACCGGGACGAGCGCGAATACGGTTCGGACGCAAGCGAACTCGATGTGACGCGGAATCCGAAGAACATCCTCACCTTCGGCAACGGCAACCACCACTGCCTCGGCGCGGCCGCCGCCCGCATGCAGGCCACCATCGCGCTACGGGAACTGCTGGCCCGCTGCCCGGACTTCTCCGTGGATCCGGACGGCGTCCGATACACCGAGGGCAATTACGTGCGCTGGCCGGTCAACGTTCCCTTCGTCCCGGCATGAGCGACTGGCTGGCGCATCCGCGCTCCCTGCAGGCGGCCGAGCGGATCCTGGACGCCGCCGCGAGCCTGTTCTCCGAACGCGGCGTGAACGCGACCCAGATGGGCGATATCGCCAAGGCCGCCGGCTGCTCGCGGGCGACGCTGTACCGCTACTTCGACAGCCGGCAGGCGGTGCAACTGGCGTACGTGCATCGCGAGGCACGGCGGGTGGGCGCCCGCGTCACCGCCGAGATCGGGACGATCGCCGACCCCGGCGAACGCGCCGTCGCCGGAGTGCTGGCCAGTCTCCGCGCGGTGCGTTCGGACCCGCTGCTGATCGCCTGGTTCCGCCCCGACGACGCCGGAGCGACCCTGCAGATCGCCCAGACCTCCGAGGTGATCGAGGCCATCGCCCGCTCGCTGTTCACCGCGGAAACGTCCTCGGCACAGGATGATTGGGCGCAGCTGGCCCGCTGGCTGACCCGCATCATCGTCTCGCTGCTCACGGTGCCCGGCCGGGACGAGGCCGAGGAGCGCGACATGCTGGAGCGCTTCATCGCTCCCCTCGTCGCCCGGGCCGGCTGAGCCCACTTTCCCGGCGCACACCGTCCCGGCGCACCCGCCCGGCCCGACGGCGCCGGACATGCCACGCGGGAGCCGTCGCGCGGCGCCACGCCCGCGCACCTTGCGCGCGCGGGCGTCGCCCAGCAGGCTTGGGATATGGATTCGCTCATCATGTCCGCTCGCGACCTCGATTTCCTGCTCTACGAGTGGCTCGACGTGACCGGGCTGACCGAGCGCGAGCGCTATCGGGAACACAGCCGCGAGACCTTCGATCAGGTGCTCGCGCTGAGCCGGGAGCTGGCCGAGAAGTACTTCGCCCCGCACAACCGCCAGGGCGATCTGCACGAGCCGACCTTCGACGGCGAGAAGGTGCACATCATTCCGGAGGTGGCGACGGCGCTGTCGGCCTTCGCGGAGGCGGGATTCGTCGGCGCCGCGATGGACGAGCGCGTGGGCGGTATGCAATTGCCGCATACGGTCTTCACCGCGTGCATGGCGTGGTTCTACGCCGCCAATGTGGCGACCGCCAGCTACGCGCTGCTGACCATCGGCAACGCCAACCTGCTCGCCGCGCACGCGGATTCGGAACAGCTCGACCGCTTCGTGCGGCCGATGCTCACCGGGCGCTACTTCGGCACGATGGCGCTGTCGGAACCCCAGGCGGGTTCCTCGCTGGCCGACATCACCACCAAGGCCGTCCCGCAGGACGACGGCACGTACCGGCTGTTCGGCCGCAAGATGTGGATCTCCGGCGGTGACCACGACCTGTCGGAGAACATCGTGCATCTGGTCCTGGCGCGCATTCCCGGATCGGATGCCGGAACCCGCGGCATCTCGCTGTTCATCGTGCCGAAATACCTGCCCGCCGAGGACGGTTCGCTCGGCGAGCGCAACGATGTGGTGCTGGCCGGGATCAACCACAAGATGGGCTGGCGCGGCACGGTGAACACGGCGCCGGTCTTCGGCGACGGGGCGTTCACACCCGGCGGCGCACCGGGTGCGGTCGGCTATCTGGTGGGTGAGCCGAATCGCGGACTGACCTACATGTTCCACATGATGAACGAGGCACGCCTGGGCGTCGGCCTGGCCGCTACCGCGTTGGGGTACACCGGCTTCCTCAAGGCCCTCGACTATGCCCGCAATCGGCCGCAGGGCCGCCCGGTGACGGCGAAGGGCGGTGCGAGCGCGCAGGTCCCGATCGCGCAGCATCCCGACGTTCGCCGAATGCTGCTGGCGCAGAAGGCCTATGCCGAAGGCGCGCTGGGCCTGCAGTTGTACTGCGGCACCCTGATCGACCGCCAGCGCAGCGCCGTGGACGCCGACGAGGCGCAGCGCGTCGCCCTCCTGCTGCGCGTCCTGACCCCGATCGCCAAGAGCTGGCCGAGCCAGTGGTGCCTGGCCGCCAACGACCTCGCCATCCAGGTGCACGGCGGCGCCGGATACACCCGCGACTACGACGTCGAACAGCATTACCGCGACAACCGCCTCAACCCGATTCACGAAGGGACACACGGCATTCAGAGCCTGGACCTGCTCGGCCGGGCGGTGGTCGCGGACGGCGGCGCGGCACTGACCCTGCTGCTCGACACCATGGGCGAAACGGTCGACCGGGCTCGCGCGACCGGCGACGCGGAACTCGGCGACTTCGCCGATGCGCTGGCCGCGGCCGCCGGACGCATCGCGACCACCACCGCCACGGTATGGCGCGACGCCGATCCGGAAGCGGCACTGGCGAATTCGTCCGCGTACCTGGAGGCGTTCGGACATGTGGTGCTGGCCTGGATCTGGCTGGAGCAGGCGGTGGCCGCCGCGCGCGGATCCGAGGACTTCCACCGCGGTAAGCGGGTCGCGGCACGGTACTTCTTCCACTGGGAATTGCCCCGTACCGCACCGCTTTTCGATCTGCTCGACGCGATGGATCGCACCACGACCGACCTCGACGACGCCTGGCTCTAACACACCGAGCCGGGCGGCGCCCACCCCTCCTGGCGATATTCGGCCATCGCGCCGCGGACTAATCTGGCCCGGTGGAGACGCACCCGGTGGAGATGGGCTGGCAGCAGCTGGCGCGGCAGTTCCTCGTCGACGAGGACGAGGCGATCATCGCGCTGAACAAGCCGGCCGGGATCGCCGTGACCGGGGAACGCCACGACACCGATCTGGTCGAGCTGGCCGCGGCCGAGGGAATCACCCTCTACCCGGTGCACCGCATCGACAAGGTCACCTCGGGCCTGGTGCTGTTCGCCAAGGATCTGGCCGCACACGGCGGATTGACCAGGCAGTTCACCAAGCGCACGGCCGACAAGCGGTATCTGGTCGTCACCGCCGCCACCGATCTGCCCGACACCGGCGTGATCGACCTGCCGTTGAGCGTCGGGCGCAAGAACCGGGTGCGGATCGCGGCACCGCGCGACACCATCCGGCGGGAGGGGCAGATGTGGACGGTCGCCGAGAGCGATCTGCTGGCCGGTAAGAACTATCCGTCCCGGACCGAGTTCACCACCGTGGCGCGGACCGATCGGCACACGGTACTGCTGGCCCGGCCGATCACCGGGCGGCGGCATCAGATCCGGGTTCACCTGGCCTGGATCGGCTATCCGATCGCGGGCGATCCGCTGTTCGACAAATCGGGTGAGTACGCGCGCACCCATCTGCACTCGCTGTCGTTGCGGGTGGAGGCGCCCTGGCGTGCGGATTCCGAACTCGCATTGACCGCCGTACCGGGTGCGGATTTCTTCTCGACGGGATCGAGCCCGATCATCGACGATCCGGCCGCCCTGCTCGAGCGGATCGCTGCGGAATAGCGCCCCGCCCTTTCCGGCATTTCCCCATAGCCTTCTGCTATAAAAGGTGGCATCCGTCACGCAGACGGCGCGCTGAGGAC
Organism: Nocardia sp. 852002-51101_SCH5132738; assembly: GCF_001665695.1. Taxonomy (NCBI): domain Bacteria; kingdom Bacillati; phylum Actinomycetota; class Actinomycetes; order Mycobacteriales; family Nocardiaceae; genus Nocardia; species Nocardia sp. 852002-51101_SCH5132738. The sequence continues at coordinate 64,326 of NZ_LZML01000124.1, forward strand.
CTTCTACTCTGGACAAGTGCCGTATCGGCACACATGCGGCCGAAGCGATCACACCCGGGGGCCGATTCCACACGGGCTCGCACAGGTCGTTCCCGGCGACGGGCGCAACGGTGCGATCCCACGAGAAAGCGGACGCCATGATTCTGTTGGCACAGCTCAGCGATACCCACTTCGACCTGGATTCGCGCAACGCCGAACGAGTCGCCGCCGTTCTCGGCTACCTCGACCGATTACCGCGCCGGCCCGACGCCATCCTCGTGACCGGCGACCTCACCGAATCCGGGACCCTCGCCCAGTACGAACAGGCGCGCAAAGCGCTGACCACCGACATTCCGCTGTACGTCCTGCCCGGCAACCACGACGACCGGGCCAATCTGCGGCGGACGCTCCTCGACGGCGCCGCCGAGGAGGGACCGATCAATCAGGCCGTCGATATCGGCGGGCTCACCGTGGCACTGCTCGATTCCACGATTCCCGGTTCGGGCGGCGGGGAGCTGGGCGAGCGAACCTACGCGTGGCTGGACCGGTTGCTGGCCACCACGCCCGCGGACGCCTCCGTGCTGGTGGCGATGCACCACCCGCCGGTACCGATGTACTCGACGGTGGTCGATCCCATCCGGCTCGCCGATCCGGAACGGCTGGAGCGCACCGTCGCCGGTGATGCGCGGATTCTCGGCGTGCTCACCGGACATATGCACGCCATGGGCACCACGCTGTTCGGTGGGCGGCCACTGGTGGTGGCGCCCAGTGTGGCCTCGGCCATCGGCGGGGCATGGGAGGTCGAGGAGCCCGGCGACGTTCCGATCGACTACGCGCCCGACCCGTCCATGGTGCTGCACGCCGTCGCGGACCGGCGGCTGACCTCGATCGTCCGCACCGTGCCGATGGGCGGCCGGATCCGCGTACAACCGCGCTGAGCAGGGTTTCCGGAACGGGGTTCGGAGGCGGCGGCACGCGCCTACAGTGGAGATACTGTTCTCGATTCGAGGAGCGCGCGCATGCCCGCTACCAAGCCGTCGGTCATCATCGTCGGAGCCGGGTTCGGGGGACTCGGCGCGGCAATCGAGCTGCAGCGCAACGGTTTCGACGACCTCACGATTCTGGAGCGGGCGAGCGACCTGGGCGGGGTGTGGCGGGAGAACACCTATCCGGGCGCGGCCTGCGACGTGCCCTCACCGCTGTACTCGTTCTCCTACGAACCGAAGCCGGATTGGCCGCATCGCTACTCCGGTCAGGCCGAGATCCTGGGCTACCTGCATGCGGTGGCGACGAAACATCGGTTGCTCGAGCGGATCCGATTCGGCGCCGAGGTCACCGAGGCGAGCTTCGACGAACACGCCGGGCGCTGGACGGTTCGCACCGCCGACGGCGACATCCGATCCGCCGACGTGCTGATCAGCGCGGTCGGGCAGCTGTCGCGCCCGCGCATGCCCGATATCGCGGGCATCGAGACGTTCGCCGGGCCGTCGTTCCATTCCGCGCAGTGGAACCACGATGTCGACCTCGCCGGCAAGCGGGTCGCGGTGATCGGAACCGGCGCCAGCGCAATCCAATTCGTACCCGCCATCGCACCCGAGGTGGCCCGTCTGACGCTGTTCCAGCGGACCGCTGCCTGGGTGGTGCGGCGCACCGACCGCGAGTACCGGCCGATCCATCACGCCCTGTTCGCACACGTGCCCGGCCTGCGGCTGGCCCAGCGCCTGTGGGTGTGGTGCTTTCTGGAGTTCTTCTCCCTGGGCTTGACCGCGATCCCGCCGATCCGGCGCATCGCGACCTGGCTGGGTACCCGCGCGCTTCGCCACGATGTGCCCGATCCGCGATTGCGCGCGAAGCTGACCCCCGACTATCCGGTGTTGTGCAAACGGGTGCTGTTCTCCAACGAGTACTACCCGGCGCTGATGCGGCCGAATGTGGACGTCGTGACCGAGCCCATCGCCGAGGTGGTGCCCGAGGGCGTGCGCACCGCGGACGGAACCGTGCACCCGGCCGACGTGATCGTCTACGGCACCGGCTTCAAGGGCAGCGAATTCCTCTGGCCGATCCGGATATTCGGTCGCGACGGCGCGGAACTGGAGAAGATGTGGGCCGAGGGGGCCCGCGCCTATCTCGGGATGACGGTGCCGGGATTCCCGAATCTGTTCCTGATGTACGGACCCAACACCAATCTGGGCACCGGCTCGATCATCTACATGATCGAATGCCAGGCCCGCTACATCCGGCAGGCCGTGGCACATCTGAGCGAACATCCGGGATCCTGTCTCGAGGTGAAGTCCGAGACCGCGGCGGCCTTCGATGCGCAGACCCAGCGCCGGTTGCTGCGCACGCCGTGGACCGCGTGCTCGAGCTGGTACCGCAATGCCGCCGGGCGGATCACCAACAACTGGCCCGGCACCGTCACCGCGTACCGCTTGCGCACCCGGTCTCTGAATCCGGACGACTACGTCCTGCGCGCACCGGAACCGGTCCATACGTCATGACCAGCCGACGCGGTCCGCGTACGACCTCCGCCCCGGCGAGGGCCGTCCCGCAGTCCGCCGGTGCTGGCAGACTTGAGCCGTGACCGCGCCTCCTTCCGCCGGCGCCGAGCCGCGAATCGCTCACGGCCCGCTGCGCCCCGTCGAACTCGCCACCGCGGCGGTCCTCGGTGGGGTGACCGTCGGGCTGGTGACCATCGGCTCGGTGGTGCCCTACGCGGCGGCCCTCAATCTGGTCGCCGCGGTGCCGATGGGCCTGCTGGCGCAGCGCTACCGGCTGCGCGCCATCCTGGGCGCGACCGTGGCCGCGACCCTGGTGAGCTTCGTCGCCGCCGGCCTGGTGCCCGCGGCCACCGTGGTCAGCGCGGCGACCATCGGCGGCATCATCGGAATCGTCAAACGGCGGCGACGCGGACTGATCACCGTCCTGTTCCTGTCGTCACTGGCCGGATTGATCTGGGCGGCCTTCTCGGTCGGCATGCTCTACCTGTTCGCCGCCTCGCGGCGGCTGGTCTTCGACAACGTGCGCAATATCGCCCAGGGCATCGATCACATGCTCTCCCGGCAGCCACAGCTGGAATCGCTGGGCAACGGTGTCGTCTCGGTCACCGACAGCGTGCTGAGCTGGTGGTGGCTCTACATCGGCGGCGGTGTATTCCTGGGCGTGGTCATGACCGCCGTCTTCTCCTGGTTCGTCCTCGGCTCGGTCCTGGATCGGCTGGAGTGGCTGCCGGGGCGGGATCGACTGGACGCGCCGGCCGATACCCGCGCGGTCGCACCGGTGCCGGTCCGGTTGCGCGGCGTGTCCTTCCGCTATCCGGGTGCGCGCGCCGATGCGCTGAGCGATATCGACCTGTCCGTCGAGATCGGCGAATTCGTCGCCGTCGTCGGCCACAACGGATCCGGCAAGTCGACGCTGACCCGGCTGCTGGCCGGCCTTCCGCCCACCGGCGGCACGGTCGAACGTCCCGGTTCGGCGGGGCTCGGCGTGATCGGCGGCACCGCGCTGGTGCTGCAGCGGCCCGAGAGTCAGACGCTGGGGGTACTGGTTGCCGACGACGTGGTGTGGGGGCTGCCCGCCGAGGCCGCGCGGGCGGTCGACGTGGAGGCGTTGCTGTGCGAGGTCGGGCTGAGCGGGCTCGGTGGCGCGGAGACCGCGACCCTGTCCGGCGGCCAGCAACAGCGCCTGGCGGTGGCGGCCGCCCTAGCTCGGAATCCCGCACTGCTCGTGGCCGACGAGGCGACTTCGATGATCGATCCGGACGGCCGGCGCGAACTGGTCGCGCTGCTCGCCGGATTGCCCGCCCGGCACCGGATGGCCGTCGTCCTGGTCACCCACCACGAGGCCGACGCGGCGGCGGCCGAGCGGGTCATCCATCTCTCCGGAGGTCGCCAGGTCGACCATCTGCCGGCCTGGCCGCGCCCGGTGCGCAATCTGCGACGCTCCCCGATCGGCGAACCGCTGCTGGAGCTGCGGGATGTGCGCCACACCTACAACCGCGGCACCCCGTGGGCGGCGACCGCGCTGCGCGGGGTGAATCTGACCGTCCATCGCGGGGAGACACTGCTCGTGGTCGGCGGCAACGGGTCGGGAAAATCCACCCTGGCCTGGATCATGGCGGGACTCGTCGTGCCGACCACCGGCAGTTGCCGGCTGTGCGACTACACGGGGTCGCGGCCGGTGCACAAGCGCATCGGCGCGGTCGAGCTGGCCTTCCAGCACTCCCGGCTGCAACTGCAGCGCCAGACCGTCGGCGCCGAGATCGAGGATTGGGGCGGGCACGGCACCGGTTCCGGGGCGGTGGGCCGCGCGCTCGACGCGGTCGGGCTGGACCGGGCGATGGCCTCCCGCTCGATCGAGGAATTGTCGGGTGGTCAGGCCAAGCGAGTGGTTCTCGCCGCGATCGTCGCCAGTCGCCCGCAGGTCGTGGTGCTCGACGAACCCCTGGCCGGACTCGATCCGGAGGGCCGCGCGGAGGTGGTGGAACTGCTCGCCCGGCTGCGGGATTCGGGACTGACGCTGATCGTCATCTCGCACGATGTGGCCGATATGGAGAGTGTCTGCGACCGGACGGTCCACCTGCAATCCGGTCTCATCCTGGAAAGCCTGCCGGCCGTCGCGGCCGCCGCCGAGAGCTCGGCCGATGCCGCCGGCGCCCCGGCGGTGGCGCCCCCGGGTCCGGCCGAACCCGTACTCGGCCCGCCGGCCGACGGCGACGGGCGCGGGGAAACGGGGATCGCGGGCCCGCGGTCCGAACCGGTGCAGCCCGGGACGAACGGCGCGACGGACGGCGGCCGGCCCGAGACCGATCGAGCCCGGGGCACACAGCGCCGCAGCCGCGGCCGGCACGGCGACGCCCTCGGAGGTGCGCGATGAGTATGGTGCTGCTGCGCGAAGTTCCGGTCGACAGCCCGATCCATCGGCTGTGGGCCGGGACCAAGATGATCGTCGCCTTCTTCATCAGTGTGCTGCTGATGTTGCAGCCCGCGTGGCCGGTCCTGGGCGTGGTGGTCGCCTTCCTGATCGCGATCGGCCTGATCGCCCGGCTGCCGCTGGGCACGTTGCCGCGGCTGCCGTGGTGGTTCTGGGCACTGATCGTGCTCGGCGGGCTGATCACCATCCCGACCGGTGGTGCCGCCGTACTGCGGTATGTCCAGGTCACGCTGTTCGGGCTGGTGTTGCTGACCACCTCGTTCCTGATCGCCTGGACGACCCCGATGAGCGAGATCGCTCCCGCCCTGGCCAAACTCGGTGCGCCGCTGCGAGTTCTGCGGATTCCGGTGGACGAATGGGCGGTCGTCGTGGCGCTGACCCTGCGCGGACTGCCACTGCTGATGGACGAGATCCGGGTGTTGCGCGCCGCCCGCCGGCTGCGTCCGAAGGACGGGTCGATGGCGCGCGGAGCCGCGAATCCGCTCGTGGACATTCTCACCGCGGCCATGGCCGTCGCCACCCGTCGCGCCGGGGAGTTGGGCGAGGCCATCACGGCACGCGGCGGGACAGGTGAATTGACCGCGCATCCGGCCGGACCCCGCCGGGCCGACTACCTCGCTCTCGTCCTGTCGGTGGTGGTGTGCGGCGGCGCGGCGGCGATCGGCGTGTTTCTGTAACTCGCCGAAGCAAATCTTCAGCGATCTCATGTCGAAACGGGCAAACTTATTCCGCTTTGCGAAACACGAAGTCAGGCGATCGAATTCACCCCACTTTGCGACCGAGTGAAGGTACGGTTACCTCAGTGAGTTAGCCGGACCGCGGCTCCACGCGCAGGGGTTGAGATACGTCGGGGGTATTGGGTTCTCAGCGCGCGTCGTTTTCGGCTACCGAATTTCTTCCTGATGGAGATTGGAACCGGAATGTTTCTGCGCAAGTTCGCCGCTCTTGCCCTTCCGGCAGTAGTGGCCGTCGCCCTCGGGGCAGGTACCGTCCATGCCGATACCGGCGCACCCACGGTGCGCTACGAAACCCATCTGACGGGCAATACCGTCGAAACCACTCTCGACGGCGGCTTTTTCCGCGTCGACGCCGACGGACGCACCGTCGACGTCACCGACGCCGACGGCCGCGCGCTCGTCACACTGCCGCTGTCCTTGCGGCAGGACGGTGTGGAATACCCCCTGCCCCACCAGGTGCGCGACGACGCCCGGGTCCTGGAATTGACCGTAGTGAAGGACGCCGCGGCGGCGCGGCCCGCGCCGGTGACCCCGGTGGCCTCGCCGCTGGAGAATCAGAGCGCGATGAACGCGTTCGCAACCCAATTCGGGCTCGGAACCGCGATCGGCAGCTTCATCGGTACCGCCATCGGCGGAGTGATCGGCTTGGTCGTCGGCGCCGCGGCAGGCGGTATCGGGGCGATTCCGGGATTCATCACGGGTGCCACCGCGGGCGCGATCATCGGCTCGCTGGTGGTCGGCGGACCCACGCTGGTCGTGGCCGCCATCGATCTCATCAGCACGCTGAGCGCTCCGGCGGGCACCACGAAGTGGTACACCGCCACCACGAACTGACTCGCCCAACCGAACATCCCGAAGGGTCCGGCGCCCACACCTCGTGGCGCCGGGCCGTCGGGCCGCGGCACGAGAACGGGTCGCCCGCGCGAGTAGCCGGCCCGTTCGGGAGGCCGAAACCGGTTGTGACGGAACTACTTCTCGTCCGGCACCCACGCCGGATGCCACAGCCGCCCGGACTCGGTCCAGTTCATATACCGCACCGTGCCGGGAATTTTCGGCGTCGCCCAGACGGCATCCTTGCGTTCGTCGGCGGTCAGCTCGTTGGCGAAGGGACTGGTCTTGCGGCGGAGGGGCCGCAGGCGCGCGGTCAGCCCCGACATCTCGCGGTCGCTGAAGCCGGTACCCACCCGGCCGATGTAATACAGCTCGCCGTCGTAGCGGACGCCGACCAGCAGGGAGGCGAATTCTCGTGCGGCACTGCGACGCCAGCCACCGATGATCACCTCCTGGGTGCGCCAGTTGCGGGTCTTGATCCACGACTGGCCGCGCTTGCCGGGCAGATAAACCGAATCCTTGCGTTTGGCGACGACTCCCTCGAGCCGATGCTCACGGCTGTATTCCAGGGCGTCCGCACCGGAACCCTCCAGGCGCGGCGGGACGAGCAGCGAGGGCACGCCCTCGGCCAGCGCCTCCAGCACCTGCCGCCGATCCGCGTAGCGCTTGCGCAGCAGCGAGGTGCCGTCCAGATACAGCACGTCGAAGGCGACCAGTTCCGCATGGGCCGGATCCGCCTGCAACAGGGCCAGATTCGACGAACCCTCGGCATCGAAGACGACCGCCTCCCCGTCGAGCACGATCCGATGCCCCCGCAGTTGCCGCCCCAGCTCGGCGATGCGCGGATAGCGGTCGGTGACGATATTGCCCGCCCGGCTGCGGATCACCACGTTGCCGTCGTCGATTTCCGTGATGACCCGGAACCCGTCCCATTTGGTCTCGAAGACCCAGTCCCGGGCGCCGAGTTTCGCCACTTCCCCGGAGGTCGCCAGCATCGGCGACAGTCCGCGCGGGAACTCGGCTCCGCCCGACCGCGTCTCGGTCCGGCTCGTGGTGCGCGCTGCGACATCGTGTTCGGCGACGCCGTTTTCGGCCGCGCCGGAGCCGCCGCTACGTCCGGCAACCTCTTGCGGGTCGCCTCGGTGACCGTCGGCCGAATCCCCTTGCTCCGCCTCCTCTTCCGGCTCGGCGACCTGCGATTTCATCAGGTGCATCAACCACTGCTTGCCGTCGGTGCGGATGAAGGCGTAGCGGCCGTCGAGACGCTCGCCGTGAAACTGGACGATCACCTCGTCCGCACGCCACTTCTCGGTGTCGTAGGTGCCGGTGTCCCAGATCGTCATCTGCCCGGCACCGTATTCACCGCGCGGGATGGTGCCGTGGAAATGGAGGTATTCCAGCGGATGGTCCTCGGTGTGCACGGCCAGCCGGTTCTGTGACGGCGAGGTCGGCGGCCCCTTCGGCACCGCCCACGACACCAGCACACCGTCGCGTTCGAGTCGCACATCCCAGTGCAGTCGCCGAGCGTGATGCTCCTGCACCACGAAGCGATCACCCGCACCGGGATCGGGCGGCCCGGGCGGAACCGGTTCCGGCGTGCGGTCGGGGTCGCGCATGGACCGGTAGGTCTGCAGCGGATCCACCGCGCCGGCGCCCAGGGGCGGATCCAAACCCGCCAGCAGATCCCCGTCGGAACGCCAGCGTTCGAGTACCTCGTCGAAGTGCAACTGCCGCAGGCGCTTTCGGTCGGCGATCTCGTCCCAGCTGCGCGGCGCCGCGACCGTCGGCTGCTCGCGCCCGCGCAGCGAATACGGCGCGATGGTCGTCTTCGCGGGGTTGTTCTGGCTCCAGTCCAGGAAGATCTTGCCCGGCCGCACGGCCTTCGACATCGCCGCCGTGACCAGCGCCGGATGCAGCTTCTCCAGCCCGGTCGCCAGCTGTTTCGCGACCGTCGAGGCGCCGCCGGGACTCAGTACCCGGTCCAGCGGCACATAGATGTGAATACCCTTGCTGCCGCTGGTCACCGGATAGGCATCGAGACCGGCGTCGCGGACGGTATCGCGAATCCACAACGCCACCGTCGCGCAATCGGCCAGGTCCACCCCCGGCCCGGGATCGAGATCGAAGACGATGCGGGTGGCCGGACCGCGCGATCCGTCGACGAAACGCCATTGCGGCACATGGATTTCCAGCGACGCCTGCTGTCCGAGCCACGCCAGCCCGGCCACCGAGTCGATGACCGGATAGTTCACCCGGCGATCGGAATGATCCATCGGCCGGCGCTGAATCCATTTCGGCGCGTGCGAGGCCAGATTCTTTTCGAAGAACGAGGATTCGCTCACCCCGTTGGGCCAGCGCTTACGCGTCACCGGACGGTCGGCGATATGCGGCAGCAGAGCCGGTGCGATGGCGGTGTAGTAGTCGATCACCTCACCCTTGGTGGTACCCGTCGCCGGATACAGCACCTTGTCGAGGTTGGTCAGACCGACCTCGATGCCCCCGAACTCGCGGCGCGCCGCCATAGTCGCAGTGTAAAGCGAAAACGGGCCCCGCCGGAGGAGTGAACCTCCGGCCGGTGCCCGTCCTCGATCGGCGAGTGAGCCCGGTTGTACCGGGCATCCCGCCTCGTGCTCAGCCCTCCGGCGGCTGCGGCGCCTGCGGCGGGGTGGCGGGCGGAGTCTGCGGGGGCG
>NZ_LZML01000125.1:0-22690 GCF_001665695.1 Nocardia sp. 852002-51101_SCH5132738
GGCGTGAGCACGCTGTCTCCGCCGGACATGATCCGGGCCATTCTGCGGGCACCGGTCAATTGCTGTGGAACGGCGGAATCGGTACCTACATCAAGGCGAGTACGGAATCGAACGGCGATGTCGGCGACAAGTCCAATGACGCGGTGCGCGTGAATGCGAGCGATCTGCGCGTGCGCGTCATCGGGGAGGGCGGCAATCTCGGCGTCACCGCTCTGGGACGCATCGAATTCTGCAAACTCGGTGGCAAATGCAATACCGACGCCCTCGACAATTCCGCCGGAGTCGACTGCTCGGACCACGAGGTCAATATCAAGGTGCTGCTGGACGGGGTCGTCTCCGCCGGCGAACTGCCGGTCGGCGACCGCAATCCGCTGCTGGCCTCGATGACCGACGACGTATCGGAAATGGTGTTGCGGGACAACGTCTCCCAGAACTTCCTGATGGGGATGTCGCGCACCGAGGCGCCGCGCATGCTCAACGTGCACATGCGGGTGATCGAGGACCTGGAACAGCGGCGGGGTCTGGATCGGGAACTGGAGGCTCTGCCCTCCACGAAGGAACTCGCGCGCCGTGCCGAGGCGGGGACCGGTCTCACCTCGCCGGAACTGGCGAATCTCCTGGCGCATGTGAAGTTGTCGCTGAAGGCCGATCTGCTCGACAGCGATCTGCCCGACAGCGCGTACTTCGCCGCCCGGTTGCCGAAGTACTTCCCGGCAGCGCTGCGGCAGCGATTCGGCGGTGCCATCAAACGCCACCGGCTGCGCCGCGAGATCGTCACCACCATGGTGGTGAACGAGATGGTCGACCTCGGCGGCATCACCTACGCGCACCGGCTCAACGAGGAAATCGGCGCCAGCGCAACGGATGTGATGCGCGCCTTCGCGGCCACCAGCCAGATCTTCGACCTCCATTCGCTGTGGGAGCGCATTCGCGCGGCCGACGTGCCGACGGCGGTGAAGGACGAATTGGAGCTGGAAACCAAGCGGACCCTCGACCGTGCGTCGCGCTGGCTGCTGAGCAACCGCCCGCAGCCGGTCGCGGTCGGTGCGGAAATCCACCGCTACAGCGGTCCGGTGCGCGAACTCGCGCCGAAGGTTCCGGGGTGGTTGCGCGGCCATCACCTCGACACGCTGTCCGAAGCTTCGGCCAAGATCGTCTCGCGTGGCGTACCGGAGGACCTCGCCACCGAGGTCTTCGGTCTGCTCAACCTGTTCCCGCTGCTCGATGTCGTCGATATCGCGGATATCACCGACCGCAGTGGCGAGGAGGTCGGCGCCCTCTACTACGCGCTCAACGAGCACCTCAAGATCGACTGGCTGCTGCAGGCCGTCAGCCACCTCGAGCGCGGTGATCGCTGGCACGCGCTGGCCCGGCTCGCCCTGCGCGACGATATGTACGGGTCACTGCGGTCGCTCACCCTGGACGTGCTGTCCGCCGGCGATCCCGAGGAGACCGCGGAGGAGAAGATCGCGTACTGGGAGTCGAAGAACCAATCCCGGCTCGGCCGCGCGCGAGCGGCGCTGTCGGAATTGTTCGCCTCCGGAGCGCACGACCTGGCGACCCTCTCGGTGGCGGCGCGGCAGGTCCGCAGCATGGTCAGCGGGGTGGGGGCCCAGTCGGAGGTGCCTCGCTGATCGGCGGTTGCGCCGCGAACTGCATACTTGTTAGCCGAAGCGGTCCCGGCGCGGAGCCGGACGCCACTTCGGCTTGCTCGACCGCCCGCGCCGGCACCGCCACACGATGCGCGCGGGGCGGTAATCCGATCGGAGGTGAACAGCGTGACCAGTGTCGGCTCGGTGAACGGAGCCCCCGGAGCGGGAGGCACCGTCGTCCTGCCCAAACGTTTTCACGCGAAGGTCGATGTCCGATGGTCGGATATGGACGTCTTCCAGCACATCAACCATGCCCGCATGGTGACGCTGCTCGAGGAGGCGCGGATTCCGTGGCTGTTCGAGGGGGAGCGGCCCACTGCCGGGCTGCGTACCGGCTGTGTGCTGGCAGATCTGCACGTCCGCTACCGCGGCCAGCTCCGGCACGAGGACACCCCGCTGGATGTGGCGATGTGGATCGAACAGCTGCGCGCGGTGGATTTCACCATCGGCTACGAGGTCCGCGCGAACGGCGTGGCACTGGATTCACCGCCGGCCGTCGTCGCCACCACGCAGATCGCGGCCTTCGATATCGACACCCAGCGGCTGCGCCGGCTCACCGACGACGAACGGGACTATCTGAGCCTGTGGCGGGCCGAATAGCGGCGACGACACTCACGGACGACATCGGTTCGATGCTGCGCATATCCGATCCCGCCGAGCGGGAGAATCTCGCAACCTTTCTCACCCACGCGATCCGCCTGGATCCGGCTGCCGTCGTGCGGCTGCATCGCCGCGGCGATCGCTACGTCACCGCCTGGACGGCCACCGGATTCGAGGTACTGGCCGCGCGCACGGTGGTCGGCGAACTGGACGTCGCGGACGTCACCGTCGCCGGCGACGCCGCGTTGTCGGGACTCGAGCGGCCCGGCGCCGACGGGCGCATCGAGGTGGGGTATTCGATGGATTCGGCCTGGCGCACCGCCCTGCCGCCTGCTGTGGGCTTCGCCCATATCGACGATGTTCCGGCCCGGAGCCTGGTCGAACTCGCCGAACGCGGCGCGCAGGTGGCCGCCGAACACAGTGGCGGGCAGGGCCCACCGGCCTCGCTGCTGGAGCAGACGGTGCTGACCGTCACCGGCGGCGACGAGCGGGTCGAGGTGCCGATGCGAGTCGTCTTCGCGCTCACCGCAATGGATTTCATTCCGCACGCCGGAGGCGAAGCAGACTCTCGGCGCATCGCGCCCAGCGAGACCGTGCGGGTGCGCGCCACCCGCACCTGGCTGCGGCTGGACGCCCGGTACGGCTCGGTCGCCCGTCGTCGCAGCGGGCCGCTGCTGGCCGGGTGACCGGCGCCGCATCGTTCACTTTCCTTCCGCCACCGCGGTTTTCCACCACGCGACCGTTCCGGCCGCGACCTCCGGCAGCGGTGTCGGTGCCAGGCCGAGCAGTCGTTCACTGTCCGTGGAATCGAGCCGGAAGGGCCGCTCGAACTGGTAGTTCATCTCCGCCAGCTCCCGCATCATCGAGCTCACGACGCCGGCCGTGCGCAGCGTCCAGCCGGGCAGCGCAACAACTTTCGGCATCGGCATCCGAGCCGCCTCGGCCAGTGCGGCGACCAGTTCGCGCATCGTGACGGCCGGGGCGGTCGGCGCGTGCAGGAAGGTGTTCCACACGGAGCTGTCCGCGGCCGCCCGGATCATGGCGGCGGCGAGATCGGGCATATAGGTGAACGAATGCGGCAGATCGGCCTTGCCGAAGATCTGAACGGTCTTGCCCGCCAAGATATTCGGCACCATGCGGTCACCGGCATGCGAGGTCCGCACATGCGGCCCGATGAAATCGGAGGCCGCCACACTGACCGTCGGCGTCGGCGACGCTTCGCGGGCGCGCAGGAGTTGCACGCGGATCGCCGGCTTGCCGAAATCGGCGGTGCGCGGCATATCTTCGGTCATCGGCCGGTCGACCGGGCCGTAGGAGTACAGGCTCTCCGGAAACACCACGACCGCGCCCGCGCGTCCTGCGACGTCCAGGATCGTCTGTTCGGCGCCGGGCAGTTCCGCCCGCCAGGTCCGTGCGGAGTATCGCGAGGCGTGGATGCAGTGGTAGATCGCGGTGGCGCCGTCGACCGCGGCGGCGAGCTGGTGCCGATCGTTGACGTCCACTGGGCGCCGCTCGATGAGCGGATGATCCGGACCGCTGCCCGACCGGGTCAGGATGCGGACCGTCACGCCGGTGGCGGCGAGTTGTTCGGCGATCGTGGTGCCGACGGGTCCGGCTCCGGTGACCACATGCAGATCCGACATTGTGGGCTCCAATCACTTCAGTGAGCACTGCTCTTGAGTTCATGGACGAGTCTGCCCTATGTCCGTAGAGAAATCAAGAGCGGCGCTCACTATTGTGATCGTTGCGCCGCGAAAGGGTCAGGCAGCGCCCTCGCCCAAGTACTGCAACCACACCGGATCCAGATCCGACGTGGTCGACAGCAACCGCCAATGCGGCCCGGTCGGCGAGACCAGGGGGTGCATGAGCGTCCAGCCCAACTCGCTCAGGAGTTTGTCGGCCTTGCGGTGATTACAGGGAGCGCAGGAGGCTACGCAGTTCTCCCAGGAATGCGCGCCCCCACGACTACGTGGAATGACATGGTCGATGGTTTCGGCCTTTCCGCCGCAGTAGGCGCAGCGATAACGATCCCGATGCATCAGTGCCGCCCGGGTCATCGGGACCCGGGCGCGGTAGGGCACCCGCACGTAGCTGCGCAGCCGGATGACCGACGGCAGCGCGACCGAGGCGCCGGCGGAGTGGACGACCGGGCCCTCGGGATTGTGATGAACGGTATCGGCCTTGTCACAGACCAGCAGCACGATGGCCCGCCGGGCGGGCAGTGCGGTCAGTGGCTCGTAGGTGGCATTCAGAAGCAGCACCCGGTTCTTCACCCAGGCGGTAGCTGCGGATTCGGTATTTCGGTGCGCGATCGCACCCGGGGACGAACGTCCCGGTGACGAGGACGGATGTCCCGGAGAGGAATATGCGGAGAGGATATGCAGCGGAGTAGCCCCCGACCCACGATTGTGGACATCGGCGGGCTGGAGTTGTCGGTGCGTTCTCGCCTCGTGTGACCGGGCGCCGTGCCGCTGCTTCATTGATGGACCCCGAATTCTGCTAGGTCGGTTCGTGTGCTGATCGGCAGACACTGTCACCAAGTTGACCACGGAACGTGCCCGTGTGCACAGTGATTTCGGTGCCGAAATTCGGGCCGGGTACGCGGATCGCCGGTGGTCGACGCGGTGCGGCTCGGTATCCGATGCTCGGATACCGGTGTCGGAGGCGATTATCTGCCGTGTTGCCGTCCCTCCGGCGACCGTCGTCTGAACGTCGCGTGATCCGCCGGTGACCGTCGGGCGGCTCCCGCACGGGTGGGCCGTCCGCGGGCGGTGCGGGCACAATGGTGGGCGGATACGGGCAGGCGAGCAGATCGAGAGGGTCGATGACTTCCGGCGAACAGACGGCGACATCGTTCTACGAGGCGGTCGGCGGGGCGGAAACGTTCCGGCGGATCGTCGCGGCGTTCTATCGGGAGGTGGCCGCCGACGAAATCCTGCGGCCGATGTATCCGGAGCAGGACCTCGGCCCGGCCGAGCGCCGATTGCGCATGTTCCTCGAACAGTACTGGGGCGGCCCGCGCACCTATTCCGACGAACGCGGACATCCGCGGCTGCGCATGCGGCATATGCCGTTCAGTATCGGACCACTTCAGCGCGATGCGTGGTTGCGCTGCATGCATATCGCGATTGCCGAAATCGAGCCGGACGTTCTCGACGACGAACACCGGCGTGCGCTGCTCGACTACCTGGAGATGGCCGCGAATTCGCTGATGAATTCCCCGATGTGAGCCGAGCCGGGGACACGACTGTGACATCGTCATCGGCCGGGGAGCAGGCTGAGCTCGACGCGGCGGGGGTCGTCGCCGGGCACGCGGAGGAATCGACGCCGCCGTGGTGGCGTTCGGCGGTCTTCTATCAGATCTATCCGCGCTCGTTCGCCGATTCCTCCGGCGACGGGATCGGCGATCTCGCCGGCATCCGCGACCGGCTCGGCTATCTGGAACTGCTCGGCGTCGACGCACTGTGGATCTGTCCAGTGATGCGGTCGCCGATGGCCGACGGCGGGTACGACGTAAGCGATCCGCGCGATATCGATCCGCTCTTCGGTGACCTGGCGACGATGGACCGGCTGATCGCCGAGGCCCACGAACGCGGTATCCGGTTGACGATGGATCTGGTGCCCAACCACACCAGCGACCGCCACCCGTGGTTCGCCGCCGCGGTGGCGGCCGCACCCGGCAGTGCCGAGCGAGCCCGCTACATCTTCCGTGACGGTCGCGGGCCAGGCGGTGCGCAACCGCCCAACAACTGGCCCAGCATCTTCGGCGGGCCGGCGTGGACGCGCGTCACCGAGCCCGACGGGACGCCGGGACAGTGGTATCTGCATCTGTTCGCATCGGAACAACCGGATCTGAACTGGGACAATCCGGAGGTGGTCGCCGACTTCGAGCAGACCATGCGGTTCTGGCTCGATCGCGGCGTCGACGGCTTCCGCATCGATGTGGCGCACGGCATGGCCAAACCGCCCGGACTGCCCGATATGGATCCGGCCGTGGTGGCCGCGGTCGGCCTCTCCGCCGACCCGTCGGCGGTCCATACACCGGACGCCGACGCGAAACTGCTGGTGCACGACGACAGCGATCCGCGCTTCAACAATCCGGGGGTCCACGACATCCACCGTCGGCTGCGCAAGGTGGTCGACGAGTATCCGGACGCGGTGTCGATCGGCGAGGTGTGGGTCGAGGACAACGTCCGCTTCGGCGAGTACGTGCGTCCGGACGAACTGCACCTCGCCTTCAATTTCCGGCTTGCCGAGACGCCGTTCGACGCGGTGAAAATTCATGCGGCAGTGGAGAATTCGCTGGAATCGGTGGCGCAGGTCGGTGCCGTCCCGACCTGGACGCTGTCCAATCACGACATCGAGCGGGAGGTGACCCGCTACGGCGGCGGCGCGTCCGGCATCGCTCGCGCCCGGGCGATGATCATGGTCGAACTCGCGCTTCCGGGTGCGGTTTTCGTCTACAACGGCGCCGAACTGGGGCTGCCGAATGTCGACGACCTGCCCGAGGACGTGCTTGCCGACCCGGTCTGGGAACGCTCCGGGCACACCGAACGCGGGCGTGACGGCTGCCGGGTGCCGATCCCGTGGGAGGGGGTGCGTCCGCCCTTCGGATTCACCGAGGGCCCCGCCTCCTGGCTGCCCATTCCGCCGGAGTGGGCCGATCGCACCGTGGCGGCGCAACTCGAATCGCCCGCCTCGACGCTGTCGCTGTATCGGACCGCCCTCGGACTGCGCCGCACCCGAGACGAATTCGACGGCGATACCGTCGACTGGCTCGGCGGGCCGCCCGGCTGTCTCGTCTTCCGCCGGCCGGGCGGACTGATCTGTGTGCTCAACGCCTCCGCGGACCCGACCGCACTGCCGCCGGGCACGGTGCTGCTGACGAGCGTGCCGCTGCACGATGGCCTGCTCGCACCGGAGTCCGCGGCCTGGTTGGTGTGACACGACGGCTCGGCGCGGAGCGGCAAACCACGATCGTCTACCGTTGATCCGTGAGCATTCTCGAAACAGTGCTGATCTTTCTCGGCATCCCGCTGGTGATCTACGCGGTGATCGCCGGACTGTCGTTCCTCGGCAAACCGCTGCCCGGCGAGAAGCCGGTCCACTACGACCTCGGGAAGAAGTGGACCGCGGAGCCGGTGCTGTGGAGCGCGACCGATGAGGTGACCGCATTCGGTCACGGTGTCGCTGAGTCGTCGCATGGGCACCATGCGGCCATCGAATCCACCGGGGCAGATCTGATCGGAGGCCGGGCAAGTGGCAACTTCTAATTGGCCTGTGGTGGACCCGTCCACCCTGCCGCACGGGTACGCCATCACCCCCAGCGGCCGGGTATCCGGCGTGCACGAAGCCGGTGACGTGTTCAAGGAAGCGCCGTTCAACGATCATGAGCGGCTGCTGATGGACAACACCCTCACCGAGGCGACCCGCACTACCAAGGTCCGGTTCAACATCTACATCGGCGATCTGGGCGTGGATGCCGCCGCCGGCGCCGACGCGGTGTTTCCGTCGACCCCCGAGGCGGCACGTTCGGTGCTCATCGCCGTCTCGCCCAACGACAAGGCGGTCGAGGTTCGTTCCGGTCGCGATGTCGCCGACCGCGTGAACGACCGGGTCTGCCAGCTGGGCGTCACCGCGGCGCTCGCGTCGCTGCGGCAGGGCCAGCTCATCGACGGAGTCGTCTCCGCCGTCCGCGTGATGGCGTCCGCGATCGGCCGCCCGAGCTGATTCGTTCGCACTGATCGGCACGCTCGCGCCGGTTCGAATCAGGGCCACGCACCCCTTCCCGGAACGACCGGGGAGGGGTGCGGCTGTATGCGGACGACCCGAAATACGCTGTGAGCGTAAGCGAGCGGTCCCGGCCCGCCGGTGGCCGTAGGCTCACCGCATGGCCGAGTATCCGCAACTGCATTCGATCCCCGGCGGACGTGACCTCGAGTCCCCGTCCTCGACCGGTGCGGACACTGCGGCAGAGTCCGCACCGCCGGCCGAAACCGATCCTCGACCGCAGCGAGACGTGCTGCGGTCGGTGCCGTCGCGCCCCGGGCGGCCTCGGGAGTCCCGCACCGCCCGGGAACCGCTGTGGCGTGAGGTACTCGGCGAACGGTTGCGCGAACTGCGCCACGACCACGGCGAGACGTTGACCGAAACGGCGAACCGAGCCGGGATTTCACCGCAGTATCTGTCGGAGATCGAACGCGGTCGCAAGGAACCTTCGAGCGAGATGATCGCCGCGCTCGCCGGTGCGCTCGGCACCACATTGGGCGAACTGACCGCGGAGATCGCCGCCGACCTGCTGCGTGCCACTCGCCTGGCGCCGGTACGCCCGCTGGCCGCCCGCCCACCGGCCGGCCCCACCATGCTCGCCCGCGCCGCCTGAGTCCGCGCCGCGCCGCACTGGGGACCGGCGAGCGCTCACCGCGATCCGGTCAGGTCCGGGCGCCGAGGATGGTGTCGGCCAAACCGTATTCCACCGCTGCCTGCGCGGTGAACACCCGGTCGCGATCGGTATCGTGTCGTAGCGTCGCGACGTCCTGGCCCGTGTGGCGGGACAGGATCGTCTCGATTTCGGCGCGCATCCGGACGAGTTCGTCGGCCTGGATGATGAGATCGGGGATCGCTCCCTGTCCGCGGGTCGCCGGCTGATGCAGGACGGCGCGCGCATGCGGCAGCATCGCCCGCCGGCCCGCCGCGCCGCCGGCCAGCAGCACCGCGCCGACCGCGATGGCCTGGCCGACACACGTGGTCGCCACCGGAGACGAAATGTGCTGCATGGTGTCGTAGATCGCCAGCATCGCCGACAGATCGCCGCCCTCGCAGTTGATGTAGAGGTTGATCTCCTGGCCGGCGCTCTCGGCATCCAGATGCAGCATCTGCGCGATCAGCGCATTCGCCACCCCGGAATCGATCGGCGTGCCGAGGTAGACGATGCGCTCGGTGAGCAGGTGCGAGTAGACGTCCATGATCCGCTCGCCGCGCGGATGCTGCGCGATGACATTGGGAATGGTGTAGCTGGTCATGTCGTGCCCCCTATGCGTTCCCGGCCGAGATTCCGATGCGCTGGCGTTGCGGGATGACCTGGTCGAAGGAGTCGACGATGTGGTCGATGAAGCCGTACTCCCGGGCCTCGGTCGCGGTGAACCAGCGGTCGTGCAGTGAATCCTCGTAGATGCGGTCGAACGGTTGCCCGGTGTCCTCGGCGATCAGTCCGAGCACGGTGTTCACGGTGTGGCGCAGATCGTCGGCCTGCACCTCCACCTCGCCCGCGCTGCCGCCGATGCCCGCCGACCCCTGATGCATGAGGATGCGGGCGTGCGGCAGTGCGTAGCGGCGGCCGCGAGTTCCGGCCGAGAGCAGGAATTGTCCTGCGCTGCAGGCCAATCCGAGCGCCAGCGTCGACACCCGGCACGGCACCAGTCGCATCACGTCGCGAATTGCGAGCATCGACGGCACCGACCCGCCCGGCGAGTGAATCCACAGTGAGATGTCGGCGTCGGGGTCTTCGGCCGCGAGGGTGAGCATCTGGGTCGTGAGCAGCGTGCCGTTGTCGTCGTCGTCGAGCCCGCCGTCGAGGACGAGGATGCGGCGGCTGAGCAGCTGCTCGCGCGACCGCCAACTGAACAATGGAATCTTGTTGTCGTCGTGAGCCATACGCCCACGGTGCCGCAGCGGACCCGGCACGCGCCCGTCACGCTGCTGTCAGCAGATCTGCCCACAGCAGCGGCAGTCGATGCGCGGCCGAGGCTGCGCATCCCTCAGATCTCGAGCCGAGCCGGCACGCCCCGATTCCGGGCCCGTGGTGGCGACCGCACCACCACGGGCAACCGGACTCAGGCGATGTCGGCGGCGCGGGCGCGCAGCGAGCGTTCGATTCCCGCCTTGCCCTCGATCACCAAGCGGCGCAGGGCCGGCGGCCGCTCATCGGCGAGGAATTTGTCGGCCACGGCCACGGCTTCCTCGCTGATGGCCCAGTGCGGGTAGAGGCCGACCACGACGGTCTGCGCGACCTCGCTGGAGCGGCGTTCCCACACCGAGGCGATCTCGTCGAAGTAGCGCTGCACATAGGGCGCGAGCAGTTCGCCCTGGCCGATGGGAGCGAAGCCGCCGACGATGGCGCGGGCGGTGATGTTCGGGACGGAGTCGTCGTCCATCACCGTCCGCCACGCCTTCTCCTTGACCTCGGCCTGCGGCCGGGCGGTGGCGGCCGCGGCCGCTTGGCGCCGGCCCGCGGCGGTGGGATCACGCTCGAGTTCGGCGTCGATGACCGGGGTGTCGGTGCTCTCGGCATCGAGCTGACCGGCCGCCGCGAGCGCCTGCACGATCCGCCAGCGCAGATCGGTGTCCACCGCGAGCCCGGGCAGTTCGACCGCGGCGGGATCGGAGTCCAGCAGCAGCGTGCCCAGCACTTCGCTGTGCCACGGCGACAGGCGCGCGGCGGTGAGGGCGTTGACGAAGGCCAGCTGATGGTCCGAACCCGGTTCGGCCGCACGAGCCAGTTCCAGGAGCCGGTCGGCGAAGGCCGGCCATCCGGTCTGATCGGCCCACTCCGGGTCGGCGTAGCTCGCCAGGGCGGTCTGTGCCTGCATCAGAAGCCGTTGCACCACACCGATTTCGGTTTCGGCGCCGATCCCGCGTTGCACCAGCGCCACGAAATCCCGTGCCCGCATCTCCGCCTGCCGCGTCATCTCCCATGCCGCCGACCAGCACAGCGTGCGCGGCAGGGATTCGGCGATATCGGCGATGCGCGCGACCACGGTGTCGAGCGATTGTGGATCCAGGCGAAGCGAACAGTAGGTCAGGTCGTCGTCGTTCACCAGCACCAGCTGACCGCGCTCGACGCCGACCAGCTCGGCGACCTCGGTGCGCTCGGCGGCGTCGAGATCGAGTTCGATCCGCTTGGTACGCACCAGCTTTCCGTCGCGGTCGTCGTAGACGCCGATGGCGAGGCGATGCAGGCGGTGTTCGCCGGCGCCGGGTTCGGCACCGCCCTGCACGACCGCGAATCGGGTGAATTTCCCGTCGGCGTCGACCTCGAAGTCGGGACGCAGCGTGTTGAGGCCGGTGGTCTTGAGCCACTGCGCGCCCCAGCCGGAAAGATCACGCCCGGAGGACTTTTCGAGCGCGCCGACCAGATCGTCGAAGGTGGCGTTGCCGAAGGCGTGTGCGGCGAAGTAGTCCCGCAGCCCGGCCAGGAACGGCTCCAGCCCCACGTAGGCCACCAGCTGCTTGAGTACCGAGGCGCCCTTGGCGTAGGTGATGCCGTCGAAGTTGACCTCCACGGCCGCCAGGTCCGGAATGTCGGCGGCGATGGGATGGGTGGAGGGCAGCTGATCCTGCCGGTACGCCCACGACTTCTCCACATTGGCGAAAGTCGTCCAGGCGCCGGTGTATTCGGTGGCCTCGGCCTGGCACAGCACCGAGGCGAACGTGGCGAACGACTCGTTCAGCCACAGATCGTCCCACCACTTCATGGTGACGAGATCGCCGAACCACATATGCGCCATCTCGTGCAGCACGGTCTCGGCGCGACGCTCGTAGGAGGCCCGGGTGACCTTGGACCGGAACACGTAGTCCTCGAGGAACGTCACCGCGCCGGCGTTCTCCATGGCGCCGGCGTTGAACTCGGGAACGAACAGCTGATCGTATTTCCCGAACACGTAGGGGACACCGAAATTGCGGTGGTAGAACGCGAAGCCCTGCTTGGTTTCGGTGAAAAGCCGTTCCGCGTCCATGAATTCGGCGAGCGAGGCGCGGCAGTAGATGCCGAGCGGGATCGTGGACTGATCGTCGGTGTACACATCGATCCACTTGGCGTACGGCCCGGCGATCAGCGCGACCAGATAGGTGCTCATCCGCGGCGTCGTGGCGAAGGTGTGCTCGACCACCTCGCCGACGGTGCGGGTGGCGGTCGCGGCGCCGTTGGAGATCACCTCCCAGTCGGCGGGCGCGGTGACCGTCATGTCGTAGGTCGCCTTGAGGTCGGGCTGGTCGAAGCAGGCGAACATCCGCTTGGCGTCGGCGGTTTCGAACTGCGAGTACAGATAGACCTTGTCGTCGGTCGGATCGACGAAGCGGTGCAGGCCCTCACCCGTGTGCGAGTACACGCAGTCTGCCTCGACCACCAGGACGTTGTTCTCGGCCAGATCGGTGAGGGTGAGGCCTTCGGACTCGTCGTAGCCGGAAACGTCGAGTTCGGTGCCGTTGAGTACGGCCGAACGCACACCCGCGGCAACGATGTCGATGAAGGTCTGCGCGCCCGGGGCGGCGGTGAACGTGACGGTGGAGCGCGAGAAGAACGTCTCGCCGGCGGTGGCCGCGGGACCGGTCGGTTGCCCGGTGAGGTCGAGTTCGACGCGATAGTTCTCCACACTGATCGTCGCGGCCCGCGCGATGGCTTGGTCGCGGGTGAGGTTCGGTGCAGACAAGGAGACTCCTTCGCTCGGACCGGTCGTGTGAACCACGCTGCGGATGCAGTCGCTGACGGTGCCCAGAATGCCACGTTCGTGACCGCACGGCTGGGCCGACCGTGTATCCGCACCCCGTGCGTGACGAAACGCCGCGCGCCACGCCACCGAGCGTCCGGGCCCGCCGGGGCGGCTCGGTAGGCTGGGCGTTCGTGTGCGGCGGACAGCGAAGCGAGGAGGGCCGGTGAAGCACATCCACGCCGGTAAGGTGCGCGATCTCTACGAGGACGGGGAATCGCTGATTCTGGTCGCCTCCGATCGGGTCTCGGTCTACGACGTGGTGCTGCCGACGCCGATTCCGGACAAGGGCGCGCTGCTCACCCAGTTGTCGAACTGGTGGTTCGACTACTTCTCCGATGTGCCCAACCACGTGCTCTCGACCACCGACGTGCCCGACGAATTCGCCGGGCGGGCGGTGCGCGTGCGACCGCTGAAGATGGTTCAGGTGGAGTGCATCGCCCGCGGCTACCTGGTCGGCTCCGGCCTGCAGGAGTACCGCCGCACCGGCGCGGTCTCCGGGGTGGCGCTGCCCGGCGGGCTGCGGGAGGGCGACAAACTTCCCGAGCCGATCTTCACCCCCACCACCAAGGCGTCCGCGGGACACGACGAGCCGATCACCTTCGACGATGTGGTGAATCAGGAGGGTCGCGAGGTCGCCGAGAAACTCCGCGACCTGACCTTGCAGATCTACACCCGCGGCGCCGAGCACGCCGCGGGGCGCGGGGTGATCATCGCCGACACCAAGGTCGAATTCGGCTGGGACGGTGATGTTCTCACTCTCGGTGACGAGGTCCTGACCTCCGATTCGTCGCGGTTCTGGCCGGCCGACGAATGGGAGCCCGGCCGGGCGCAGCGCTCGTTCGACAAGCAGTTCGTCCGCGACTGGGCGACCTCCACCGGCTGGGACAAGGAGCCGCCCGGCCCGGAGATTCCCGCCGATGTCGTGGCCGTGACCCGCGAGAAGTACATGGATGCCTATCAGCGCATCACCGGCAACACCTGGTCGTGAGCTCGGTCAGCTTCGCATCCGGAACCGGTTGCGTCGCATCGGGTTCGATGATCGGCGAGCGTCCGCCGGCTACGATGCGCGCAGCTCGGCCGCTCGCAGCATGAGGTAGTCGCGCTCGGGCGTACTCGTGGTCAGGTGAGCCGCTGCCGTATAGGACTCGATCGCCGCCGCGCGGTCACCCGCCATCTCGTGCAGATGTCCCCGTACCGCCTCGAGTCGATGGCTGCCTCGCAGGCGATCCGCCAGCGCGTTCGCCGACTCCAGTCCGTCGGCGGGCCCGTGCACCATGGCCACCGCCACGGCGCGGTTCAGGCTCACCATCGGATTGTCCGACAGCCGTTCGAAGACGTTGTACAGCAGCAGAATTCGCTCCCAGTCGGTCTCCTCGGCGCTCGGCGCCCGGGTATGCAGTGCGGCGATCGCGGCCTGGACACGATACGGACCGCCCAATCCCGCCTCGACCGCCGTCGTCGCCAGCCGCATTCCCTCCCGGGCACGTTCGCGGTCCCAGCGGGTGCGGTCCTGTTCGGCCAGCGGAATCAATTCACCGCTGGGGCCCAGGCGTGCCGCGCGGCGGACGTCGGTGAGCAGCATCAGCGCGAGCAGCCCCGTGACCTCCGGATCGTCCGGGAGCGGCCGGTGGACCTTGCGGGCCAGGCGGATAGCCTCCGCCGCGAGATCGGTGCGGTACAACCGGGAGCCGCCGGTCGCGGTATGCCCCTCGGTGAACATCACGTACAGCACATGCAGGACCGGCCCGAGCCGCGGCCGCCATTCTTCCGGGGCCCCAGCGGACTCGGCGAACGGGCGCGGCAGTGCGGCGAGCCGCTTCTTGGCGCGTGAAATACGCTGGGCCATGGTGGTTTCCGGCAGCAGGAAGGCCCGGGCGATCTCCTCGGTGGTGAGACCGCCCACCGCGCGCAGCGTCACCGCGATCGCACTGGCGGGCGACAATGCCGGGTGGCAGCACAGCAGCAGCAACGTCAATGTGTCATCGGCGGCCGGATCGGTCTCCGCGGGTGGCACGTCCCGCAGGGCGACCGTCGTCTCGCGAGTGCGGCGTGCGATCTCCGCGCGCACCGAGTCGATCAATCGCCGCTGCGCGACCTGGAGCAGCCATGCCCGCGGATTGTCCGGGTAGCCCTTGTCCGGCCACTGGGTGACCGCGGCGAGCATCGCTTCCTGCACCGCGTCCTCGGCCGCATCGAAATCGCCGTATCGGCGCACCAGAATTCCCAGCACGACCGGTGTGACCTCACGCAGGAGCAGCGCGACCTCCTGTGCGGACTCGCCGCGCCGCGCATCGCGTTCCGACGGCTGCCCGACAGGGACGGCCGGTACCTGTGATCCGGGCATGGCTCGGCGGCTCAGGCCTCGGTCGCCGGGGCGTCCATCACCGCGCGCACCTCGATGTATTCACCGATGGATGTGCCGCCCGGGCCCGGTGCGGCCGATGCCTGCGCGGCGATCTCCAACGCCCGATCGGCGCTGTCCACATCGACGATCCAGTAGCCCGCCAGGAATTCCTTGGTCTCCGGGAACGGACCGTCGGTGACCACCGGCGCGGACCGCCCGTCGGCGCTGACGATGCGGGCCTGATCCGGAAACGCCAGGCCCTGGGCGTCGACCAGCTCGCCCGATTCACGCAGTGCCGCACCGAGCGCGCGCTGGAATTCGATATGGGCCGCGATGTCCTCGGGCGGCCATTCGCCGATCGGAGTATCGCAGTGCGCGGCGGGGCGGTAGGTCTTGAGCAGCATGTACTTCACGATGATCTCCTCGGCTCGCCGGCGCGCCACCGCGGCGCGCTCACGATCGGGTCGGAGCCGGCCGCGACTCCTCGACCTACCTCGGCTGTGACTGTGGTCACAATGTGGTGCTCGTGTCGGCCAGCGCGTCCGGATTCACCGGTTCGCCGCCGAGGATCAGCTCCTTGATCCGATCGGTGACGTCCCAGACGTTGACGTTCATCCCCGCCAGCACGCGATTGCCCTGGTCCAGCCAGAAGGCGACGAATTCGCGGCTCGCGGTGTCGCCGCGCACCACCACGGACGTGGTCGCGCCCGGCGCGACGAAACCGGTGTACTCCATGCCGAGGTCGTACTGGTCGGTGAAGAAGTACGGCAGCCGATCGTAGGTCGCGGGCCGGTCGAGCATCGTCAGCGCCGCTACGGCCGGTTGATTGAGGGCGGTGGCCCAGTGTTCGACCCGCACTCGCTGCCCGAGCACCGGATGCTGCTGGTCGGCGATATCGCCCACCGCGACGATATCGGGATCGCTGCTGGCCAGGCTCTCGTCCACCAGCACGCCGCCCTCGACCGCGAGACCCGCGTCGGCGGCCAGTTCGATATTCGGCCGGGCGCCGACCGCGATCAGCACCGCATCGGCGTCCACGACCGTGTCGTCGTCGAGCCGGACGCCGGTGGCCTTCCCGTCGGCGGTCACGATCTCGGCGGCCTTCACGCCACAGCGCAGGTCGACGCCGTGCGCGCGGTGCAACTCGCCGAAGACCGCGCCCATCTCCTCGCCGAGCGCGCCCTGCAGCGGGACCGCGCCGACCTCCAGGACGGTCACCTCGAGACCTGCGGTGCGCGCGGCCGCGGTGACCTCCAGGCCGATCCAGCCCGCGCCGACGACGACCAGCCGCCGAGCCGAGCCGAACAGTGAGATCAGCGCATCGGACTGCCCGATCGTGCGCAACATGTGCACGCCCTCGGCATCGGCGCCGGGGATCGGCAATCGACGCGAGCGCGAGCCCGTGGCGAGGGCGAGTTTGTCGTAGGGCCGGGTCGAACCGTCCGGCAGCGCAACCGTTTTCGACGAGCGGTCGATGGCCGTCACGGTGGTGCCGAGCAGCAGTTCGACCTCGTGATCGCGATACCACTGCTCGGTGTGCACGGTGAAATCGGCGAGCGATTTCTTGCCGAGCAGATGTTCCTTCGACAGCGGCGGCCGCTCGTAGGGTAGCTGCGCCTCCTCGCCGATCAACGTGATGGCGCCGTCGAAATCGTTGTCGCGCAACGACTCCGCCAGCTTCGCGGCGGCCAGACCGCCACCGACGATGACGAACCTGGAATCTGTGGGCATTGGGGAAAACCTCCGGGCAGCGGGCAACCAGGGTCGCATCCGACCCTACTGTGCGATCCCGCGGCGATCGGGAAATATCGCCAACTTCGCGGCGTTGACCAATGCTGAGGGCGGGTGGCGTGCGGCCTCCCCACTGCTTCTTCGAAGGGACGAAATGTGAGCGATCAGACGACCACCGCCGGTTCCAGGGACCGCGTCGATTTCTGGTTCGATCCGCTGTGCCCGTGGTGCTGGATCACCTCGCGCTGGATTCTGGAGGTCGGGAAGGTCCGCGATATCGACACGCACTTCCACGTCATGAGCCTGGCCGTGCTCAACGAGGGCCGTGAGGACCTCCCCGAGCGCTACGTCGAGATGATGAAATCGGCGTGGGGGCCGGTCCGGGTGGCCATCGCCGCGGCCGAGCAGCACGGTGAGAAGGTGCTCTCACCGCTGTACACCGCGATGGGCACCCGCATCCACAATCGCCGGGAGGAGTACGAGCGCGAGAACCAGGCCGACACCCTGGCCGCGGTCGTCGCCGACGCTCTCGCCGAGGTGGGGCTGCCCGCCGAACTGGCCGAGGCCGCCACGAGCACCGACTACGACGAGGCGCTGCGCAAGAGCCACCACGCCGGCATGGACAAGGTCGGGCCGGATGTCGGCACGCCGACCATCCACATCAACAACACCGCGTTCTTCGGCCCGGTGCTGTCGCGGATCCCGCGCGGCGAGGAGGCGGGGAAGGTGTGGGACGGGGCGGTCGCCCTGGCGTCCTACCCGCACTTCTTCGAGCTCAAGCGGACCCGGACCGAGGACCCGCAGTTCGACTAGTGCATCGACGGCACGGGGCGACGCGCGCCCCGTGCCGGGCGCACGGCTACCGCGGCGGCAGCCCCGGAACTTCGCCGTATCCGGGGTAGCTGCCCATCTGGACGGGCGGTCCGGCCGGTGGCATCGGCGGCGGCGGGGCCGCCGGCGGACCGCTCGGCCGCAGGAACATCCGCCCGTGCCGGCTGCGGTCGCGAAGCGCCCACATCCGCCAGGTCAGCACCGGATGCGAGGACATGGCGTTGACCATCCAGACGAAGAACCCCTTGTCCTGTGGCGCGCGGTCGGCCATCTCGTCGAAATCGACCAGCGAGTTCAGGTATTTGCCGCCCGCAAGGGTTTTCATCGCGCCCGGAGCGCCGAGATGACGGTTGCAGAAACCGTGATTGTCGGCGGTGTACTCCTGCGCGCGAATCAGCGAGTTGCCGATGATCGGCAGGAACGGCACGAGGAACATGCCCAGCTGGCGCCAGTACGACACATGGCCGGCCGCGATATGTCCGACCTCGTGGCCGATGATGAAGGCCAGCGCGTCGGGGTCGCGAGCCTGACCGCCGACCTCGAACAGATCGCTGTAGACGACCACGTAGCGTCGGAATCCGTGTCCCGAGGCGAAGGCGTTGATCTGCCCGTTGCCCAGCACCACGTAGGCATCCGGGACGGTCGCCATGCCGAAGCGCGCGGCCGCCTCGACCACCATCCGGTATCCCTCCGGGAACTGGGTGGGCGACATCTTCACGGCATTGAGCCGCTGCATCGAATAATTGGTGCCGCGGCCGAACCACAGCAGCAGCGGCGCGAGGATCAGCAGCAGGACGTAATAGTTCACCGCACCGACGAGCAGGAACAGCAGCGCGATCAGATATCCGCTGACGGTGGCCAGAATCACGACGATCAGCAGGGGGATCTCCCAGCTGTGCCGGGCCGGCATACCCCACGGGGACAGTCCCCGCGTCGGTTGGTACGGAGGGATGTGCGGCGGCGAAAACGCTTGCTGCGGACCCCATCCCGGCGGTCCCAGCCGAGGATCCCACCCCGCCATACCGGTCACCGGATTCCACCCCGGTCCGCGCCCCTGCTGTGGTGACTGATCGGCCCACTGATCTTCGGACTGCATGGGCTGAACTCTATAGAGGATCGGGAAACGACCCCATGTGGAGCGAAACCACCCACCTGACAGAATCTCAGCCATGCGCGTATACCTGGGTGCCGACCATGCCGGCTTCGAATTGAAGAACCAAGTGAAGGATCATCTGACGCAGGCCGGTCACGACGTGGTCGACTGCGGAGCCCACGAGTACGACGCCGTCGACGACTACCCGGCCTTCTGCATCGACGCCGCCCGTCGCGTCGTCGCCGACCCGGGCAGCCTCGGCATCGTGTTCGGTGGCAGCGGTAACGGCGAGCAGATCGCCGCGAACAAGGTTCCGGGCGCGCGTTGTGCGCTGGCCTGGAGCGTGGAGACCGCGAAACTGGCTCGTGAGCACAACAATGCGCAGCTCATGGGCATCGGCGGCCGGATGCACAGCACCGAGGAGGCCTTCGCGATCATCGATGCGTTCCTGGCGACGCCGTGGTCGGACGAGGCGCGGCATCAGCGGCGCATCGACATCATCGCCGAATACGAGAAGACCGGTCAGCCGCCGGCGGTGCAGAGCTAGCAGGTACCGAACCGGGCCGGGCGGCGCCGTCCGGCCCGTCCGGCCGCGGGCCGGTGGGAGTGGAACGGAATTCGGTCGATGCCTGAGGGGCATACGCTGCATCGCCTGGCGAAGCTGCATCAGCAGCGCTTCGCGGGCGGTGCCGTGCGGGTATCCAGTCCGCAGGGGCGCTTCGCCGACGGTGCCGCCCTGGTCGACGGAGCCACGCTGACCAAGGCCGAGGCGTGGGGTAAACACCTTCTGCACCATTACGATTCGGGCCTGGTGGTCCATGTGCACCTCGGTCTCTACGGCACCTTCACCGAATCGCCCGCGCCCCTGAGCGACCCGGTCGGCCAGGTGCGGATGCGGATGATCGGCGCCGGGAAGTCGGCGACCACGCTGTACGGGACCGATCTGCGCGGCCCGACCGCGTGCGAGGTCCTGCACGGACCGGAAGTCGACGTCCTCACCGCCCGGCTCGGGCCGGATCCGCTGCGGCGCGATGCCGATCCCGATCGGGCGGCGCAGCGGATCCGCCGCTCGAACCGGTCGATCGCGGCGCTGCTGATGGATCAGTCGGTGGTGGCGGGCGTGGGCAATGTCTACCGCGCGGAAGTGCTCTTCCGGCACGGCATGTCACCGCAACGCCCCGGCCGCGCGATCACGGCCGGGGAGTGGGAGGCGCTGTGGGCGGACCTGGTCGCGCTGATGAAGGTCGGCGTGCGCCGGGGCGCCATCGTGGTGGTGCGCCCCGAACACGACCGCGGCGCGCCGTCCTATGCGGTCGGCAAACCCCGCACCTACGTCTATCGGCGTGCCGGAGAGCCCTGCCGGATCTGTGGAACCACCGTCGCCCATGCCGTGCTCGAGGGGCGAAACCTGTTCTGGTGCCCCACCTGTCAGCCGGACTGAGCAGCCGGTATCGCCGGGGCGCGGCGCCGGAGCAGACGCGTGAGCGCGAGTCCGAGCAGCGCGACGGCGACGAGGACGTAGGTATTGCCCAGCAGGTGCTGCCACCAATTCCAGTCGAGCTCCCGGTCCCCGCCGCCCGGCACCAGCACCTGTCCGATCAGGAACGGGGCGGTGACGGCGGCGATCGCGCCGGCCACCGCCACCGCGGATCTGCTCGCGGACCACAGGGCGGCGGTCACCAGTGCGGGCGCCACCCAGACCCAGTGATGGGTCCACGAGACCGGCGAAACCAGTAGCAGCACTGCGGCATTCAGCAGCAGGGCCGCGACCGAGAATTTCGTGATCGCGGGGGCATTCCCGGATGCGAGCGGGCCGGTGTCGGCGGTGCGCTCGGCGCGCAGGAGCAGGTGCATCGCGACCGCGCCGGCGGCGACGACGGCGAGCCCGAGTCCGAGCCAAACCGCCACGGCCGCGGATTCGGGCAGGCCGAGTCGATAGATCATGCCCTTGAGGGACTGGTTACCGGCGTAGTAGGGCGCGCCGATGCGCCCGGTTTCGACGATCGCGTGCAGCCAGTACTGCGTGGACGTCCGCGGGAACAGCACGAATCCGGCGAGCACCACTGCCGCGGCGGTCGCCACCGCCGTTCCCGCCGCCTTCCAGTCCCGGCGGATCAGCAGATACAGCACGAAGGCCGCCGGAGTCAATTTCGTGACGGCCGCGATGCCGATCAGCACTCCTCGGGGCCAGCGGGGTTTCACGGTCAGGCAGTCCAGCGCCACCGCGGCCATCAGGATGATGTTGATCTGCCCGAACCACAGCGTCGTGTGCACCGGTTCGAGTGCCGCCATCGCGATGACGACGGGAGTGGTCAGGGTTGCTTTCGACCGGGGGCTGAGATCGGGCCGGATCCGGGAGAGCACGAGCCAGACGGTCACCGACAGACAGGCCAGCGAACTGGCTGTCACCGCGATCTCCGCCAGCCAGAGCGGCATCACGGCCAGTGGCGCCATCAGTACCGCCGCCGACGGGGGATAGGTGAACGGCAGGTCGGTATGGCCGGCCACCGGGAGCGGCGGACCGTACAGTGCGCCGCGGTGCAACCAGGCCAGGGTGTCGACCCGATAGACCTGCAGATCGAGGAAACCGTGCAGCGCCGAGATGAGCAGGGCGGCCGACACCGAGAGCAGAATTCCGATCACGATCGGAATGCGGGGGAAATATCTCG
Organism: Nocardia sp. 852002-51101_SCH5132738; assembly: GCF_001665695.1. Classification (NCBI taxonomy): domain Bacteria; kingdom Bacillati; phylum Actinomycetota; class Actinomycetes; order Mycobacteriales; family Nocardiaceae; genus Nocardia; species Nocardia sp. 852002-51101_SCH5132738. Next base: position 21,408 of record NZ_LZML01000125.1, read on the forward strand.
TGTCGTCCGAATGCTGGTGGCGGAGCAGCTGGCGCCGCTCCGTCCGCACCGTGATCATGAAGCTGAGACCGACCTTTCGATGTTCGCCGTTCGGCGCTCGGGCGCGGCGAACCACGTCGTGTAGAAGAGGGAGATCACGGCGGCCAGCGCGGCCAGGACGGCGAGTCCGGACGGCAGCGGGTGGGCGGCCATGATCTCCGCGAGGAAACGATAGGACAGCAGCAGCCCCGCGAAAACCCCGGCGCCGAGCGTCACCATCCGGATCCGGTGGCCGTCCCAGCCGCGTTCGGGTTCGCGCAGTGCGGATTCCACGGTCAGGCACAGGACCGCCCCCGCCACGAGATCGCAGCCGTAGTGGTAGCCGAAGCCCAGCGTCGCCAGCAGCGTGCACACCAGCCACACTGCCCCGCCCCAGCGCAGCCACCGCGGCCCGGAGCGGGAATGAACGAACAGCGCTGTGGCCCAAGCGGTGTGCATCGACGGCATGCAGTTGCGAGCGGTGCCGGAATCGAAGAGCATCGGCGCCGGGGTGCCGGATATCGTCGGCACCGTATGCGGCCAGTCGCCGATCTGCAGGCCGTGGCCCAGTGGACCGTAGGCGAAGACCGGGCCGACCACGGGAAACAGTACGTAGACGAGCGGCCCGACGATGCCCAGTGCCAGGAATGTGAGCAGCAGGTTGTGCCGCGGCCACGGCTTCGTCGTCACGTGGCGCAGCTGCCAGACCGCGACCACCACGGCCGCCGCCGGCAATTGGATGTACACCGCGTGCAATACATTCGACGGAATCGGGCCCGCGGCGTCGAGCAGGCTGCCCACCGCCCACGCCGGATCTCCCAGTGCCCGATCGGCATACTGCACGTACTGATCCAGTACGCGGGGACCGGCGGAAATGCTCACCAGCAGCCAGGTATCGGCGAGCTTCGAGGCCATGATCAGCAACACGCCGAAGGCGATGGCGCGCAGGGCGATCCGCCGTGGCCGGCCATGCCACCGGGCGACGGTCAGTGCCAGCGCGGTCAAGACGAGCGTGGGTCCGGTTCCGATGGAAAGGTGCCAGCCGCACAGCGCCTGCACGCCGAGTACCAGCAGGTCCAGCACCGCCGCCGAGGCGAGGCTGACGACCCGGATGCGCGCGGGGCAGGACGCCGGTCAGGATCCCGGGCAAGGCTTCGACGGCGGTGACCAGGGCGGATACGACACCGCCGCCGAGGCGAGGCTACGACCCGGGCGGCGGGCACGACCGCGGCGGCGATGGCGGCGGCTTCTTCGACGGCGGGGAT
>NZ_LZML01000126.1:0-25629 GCF_001665695.1 Nocardia sp. 852002-51101_SCH5132738
TCAGCCGAACCGGGGGACCGATGAACGACCCACGCCCACAACCGAACTCGTATCCGGTGCCGCCGATCCCGGGCAGCGGTGGCGCACCACCGACCAACGACTGCAGCGCGGGGACGGTCGAGGCCGCGGCCCACGCGGACATGCCGGTGGTCCAGACGTTCGTCTGCGGTGTGAGGCGCCCGGCGGCGACGAACTGACGCAGCTGATCCACCGGGAACGGACCCGCCGCCTGCCGCCGGCTAGCCCCACCTCAGCCGAACCGGGGGACCGATGAACGACCCACGCCCACAACCGAACTCGTATCCGGTGCCGCCGATCCCGGGCAGCCGTGGCGCACCAGAGGGCGTAACGCCGCCTCCGTTGCGGCCGCCCGTGCCGGGTGGCTATCGCGAGCCGGGGGGTATGGCCCCGTCACCGATGCCGGGCGGTGGTTACCGCATGCAGGACGGCACGACACCGCCACCGGTGGGCGTCGGTGCGGAATATCCTGCGCCGGTCGCCGGACGTCCCGGGCCGCCGTCGGTCGCGAATCGCGGGCCGGGAGTGGGCGGCGGCCCGGCGCTTCATCCGCCGCCGGGCACGACGCCGTTCGGTCCCGGGAACGACATACCCGGCGGCGTCGAGTCTGGGGCGCCACCTCCTGCGAACCCGCACGGTTCCGCGGATCCGGCCATGCTGCACCGGACCGAACTGACGCGTACCTACCCCTGCACGGCCTGTGGCGGCCAGCTGGTGTTCGACATCGCCTCGCAGCAGTTGCGGTGTCCCAGTTGCGGAAACTACTCGCCGCTCTCGGCGCCGCGGGCACCGGTCGTCGCGCGGGATCTGCGGCAGGCGATGGGGGAGCTGCGCGCGCTGCAGGCCGTGACCGCCGGACCGCAGATCACCGGCGATCGCGAGGTGAAGTGTCAGAATTGCGGTGGCACAACCACATTCGTCGGCAGTCTGACCGCGACACGCTGTCCCTACTGCACCACGCCGATCCAGCGCGACGATGTGCACAACGCTTCGGCCCGGTTGCCGGTGGACGGTGTGGTCCCGTTCCGCATCGACGAGAAGGCGGCGCGCGAACGCGTCGAGAAGTGGGTCGCGGGACGGTGGTTCGCGCCCACCGCGTTCAAGAAGTACAAGCGGCTCGGTTCGCTGGCGAGCGTCTACCACGCCTACTTCACCTACGACGCCGACGTGCACACGTGGTATCGCGGCGAACGCGGGGAGGAGTACACGGAACGGTACTGGGACGACGGGGAACTGAAGAGCCGCACCGAAATACGCTGGTATCCGGCGATGGGCGAGGTCGGCAACCGCTTCGACGATCTGCCGATTCTCGCCAACGACATCGACGACAGCGCCCGTGTCGCCGAACTCGAACCGTGGCCGGTCGCGGAGGCCACCGGTTATTCGCCCGAGTACGTCGCCGGCCACCTGGCCCGCACCTACGATCGCGACGCCGAGGAGATGTTCCCGGTCGCCCGGACGCGGATGGAACAGGTCATCGAGCAGACCGTGCGCGAGGACATCGGCGGCGACCGGCAGCACATCCACGACCTGCGTTCGACCTGGAACTCGCTGGCGTACAAGCACATTCTGCTGCCGATCTGGCTGTTGACCGTGGTCTACGCGAACACCCCGTTCCGGGTCTACATCAACGGCCTGACCGGTGAGGTGGTCGGGCAGCGGCCGTGGAGCAAGGTCAAACTCGCCGCGTTCGTCACGGTCGTCACGCTGCTGATCATCGGCGCGGTGGTCGCGCTGTCGATGTGGCACGGTGGCGGAACCCACCATCACAGCACCGGCCACACCACCGTCGTCCACCACGGGAGATGACATGATCGTGCTGCTACTACTCGTGCTCGCCCTCGCGGTGATCGTGGGCGGGATCGTCGCGATCGGGGCGGTGGCCCTGGCCCATCAGCGCCGCCGCATCGCCGCCGAGAATCAGGTGGTCCCGGGTACGGCCACACGCGCGCCGACCGCATGGGCGCGTTCCCACGACCCCGAGGCTCGCCTGCACCGCCGCCTGCGCGATGCGATGACGGCGTTGCGCGCGGTGACGGCCTACGACACGGCGGCAACGGTGACCCTGCGCGCGGATCTGGAACAGTCCGCCCTGGCTCTCGACGACCACCTGGTCGCGATCTCGATGCTGCATTCCGACGCGCGGACGGCACAGCTGGCACAGGCCGAACGCGCGGTCGCGGCGGTCGAGGCGGGAGTCGCCGACTATGCCACGGCGGCAACACAACCGGATCTCAGCGCACTCGAGGCCGACCTGGCGGGGGTGCGGGAACGGTTGCGCACGGCCGACGACCTCCGCCGCGGAATCGGCGGCTAACCCACGGCGCTCGTCCGGGTTCCGCATACCACCGTCGCGCCGTAGTCGGACGATTCCGCGATCGCGGGGCGCAGTCCGGCGGCCGCGACGATCGCTGTGGCGGTGTCGATCTGGACGGTGCCGATCTCGACCAGTACCCAGCCGCCGACCGTCAGCCACCGCCCGGCGGCATCGGCCACGCGGCGCAGCACGTCGAGTCCGTCGGCGCCGCCGTCGAGGGCGGTGCGGGGTTCGTGGTCGCGGGCTTCCGGCGGCATCCGGGCGATCATCGCGGTCGGCACGTACGGGGTGTTGGCCAGAATCAGATCCACCCGCCCGATCAGTCCGCCGGGCAGCGCGGCGAACAGGTCACCTCGGAAGACCCGCGCGCCCAGCGGTTCCAGATTGCGCCGCGCGCACGCCACCGCGGCGGTGTCGATATCGGCGGCGACCAGTTCGACCTCCACCCCGCCGGCGCGCAACGCGGTCGTCGCGACCAGGCCCAACGCGCCCGAGCCACAACACATGTCGACAACGGTGCGCCGATCGCCCGGCCGGGCGGCGGTGCGTTCGAGGGCCTCGTCGATCAGAAACGCGGTGCGTTGCCGGGGCACGAATACGCCCGGGTCGAGCGCCACCTGCACGCCGCGAAAGTCGGCCCAGCCCAGAAGATATTCGAGCGGTATGCCGTCGACGCGGCGTGCGACGAGTGCGGAGAGCTCGCCGGGGGAGGAGGCGGCCTGCCGGAGCAGGGCCGCTTCCTCCTCGGCGAAGACGCATCCGGCGCGGCGCAGGTCGGCCACGACCGTATCGGTGGCGGACTCGTCGGATTCGGGGTCGATCACCCCACTATTGTCGGCGCGGCGTCAACCACAATCTTCCGTGCGCCGGCTAGCGGGCCGACGGCAGCAGGAAGGTGCGGGTGGCGTCGAGATAGATGCCGCGCTGGGCGGCCTTGCTCGGCGGCGGCAGCTGCGACACCAGCTGATCGAGCGAGGTCATCGCCCCCACCACGCGGGTGCCGGCGACGATGAAATCGGCCACCGCGCGGCGGATGTGATTCGGTGAGGTCACCACGACCGCGCTGGTCGCACCGGCGTCCTGAAGCATCCGGGTGCTGAACAGCGCGTTCTGCACGGTCGAAGTGGCGCGGTCCTCGACCAGCACCCGGGAGGCCGGAATGCCGTGGCCGATCAGCCAGCCCGCCATCGCGGCGGCTTCGGGTACTCCGTTCTGCGGGTTGCCGCCCGTCACCACGATCGGCGACATCGGCGCCGCGATCGCCTGCAACCACGCGGCGGTGAGCCGGTTGACCAGTTCGGGGCGCAGGCTGCCGTCGGGCAGCAGCCCGTAGCCGAGCACCACGATGCCGGTCTGCGGGCCGACCAGCGCCGGCAGCGGATTGGGCAGGGTGCCCACGGCCGCGCCGATGGCGCCGATGAGATTGCGGGCCCCCTGGGCCATGCCGGGGTCGATGGCCGCCAGCCGGTTGAACGCGGCTTCGCGAGTGAGCAGATCGCCGGTGTAGTCCGACCAGATACCCTGCAGGGCCAGCGCCTGCGCGTCGTCGGGTGTGGCGTCCAGCAGCGAGCGCAGGTCGGCCAGACCCGCGGCGTCGTTGCCGTTGACGAAGTTCTCCTGAGCCGAGTTGTAGAGCGGCGCCGGTCCGTCGGCGGCCGTGGCCGTCGTGGTGAGTGGTCCGGCCAGCAGCGCGGCCGCCGAGGCCGCGACGAGAAGATGTTTGACACGTCTGGCGATGTTCACTGCAGTCGACACCTTTCCGGGCGAGCGGGATCCCGCTTGGGTGGGTGGGGCATGGGCACAGCCGTGCCCACCATACGACCGGAATCGGTGAGGGCCCCGGATTTACTCCCGCTCGAGTCGGTATTCGCGCGGGTGACGGCGGCCGTGGGCGCTGGTACGCGGCCCGATAGGGTGGCCGGGTGGACACCATACCGCTGACCGGCAAACAACTCGCAGCCGACCTCAACGCCGAGACGAAGAACCGCGCCGCCGCACTGGCCGAAGGCGGGGCCGCCCCCCGCCTGGTGCTGGTGGTGGCCAACGACGATCCGGCCAGCGGGTGGTATGTCAACTCGTTGCAGCGCGCGGCCGGACGACTCGGAATCGACTGTGAGACAACCGATCTCGGAGCGCAAGCGAGTGCCGCGGAGATTCGCGAGGCGCTGGCGAAGCTCAGCGAGGACCCGGCGGTGCACGCGGTGATGTTGCAGACGCCGCTGCCCGCGGGCGTGGAACTCAACGACGTCAGCTCGGCCATCGCCGCAGCCAAGGATGTCGACGGCGTCAGCCCGCTGTCGCTGGGACTGCTCGCCGCCGGACTGCCCGGATTCCCGCCCGCCACCTCACAGGCGGTGGTGGAGCTGGCCAAACATCACGACATCGCGCTGGCGGGCCGGCACGTCGCGGTCGTCGGCCGGTCGAATGTGGTGGGCAAACCTCTGGCACAGCTGCTGCTGGCCGAGAATGCCACGGTGACGGTGTGCCATTCGCGCACCACGGACCTGCCGGCGGTCACCTCGGCCGCCGATATCGTGGTCGCGGCGGCCGGGCGGGCCGGGCTGATCGGTGGCGACCACGTGCGCGAGGGCGCTGTGGTCATCGACGTGGGTACCAACGAGGGACCCGACGGTGGCATCGTCGGCGATGTGGACGCCGCTTCGGTCGAGGGCCGGGCGGCCGCACTGAGTCCGGTTCCCGGTGGTGTCGGACCCGTCACCACCGCGCTGCTGATGCGGCACGTCGTGGAGGCGGCCGAAGCGGCACGCTGATCACCAGTGGGTGGTCACCGGATCGCCCACACTCACGTTGTCGTAGTACCACTCGGCATCGGCGGGGGCCAGGTTGATGCAGCCGTGGCTGACATTCGAATTACCCTGCTGCCCGACCGACCACGGCGCCGAATGTACGAAGACGCCGCCCGAGGTGAGCCGTTCGGCGAATTCGCCGGTCAGGTAGTAGCCCTCCGGATCGTCGAGCGGAATACCGATGGTGCGGGAGTCGAAGATGATGGTGCGGTCCTTCTCCATCACGGGGAAGGTGCCCACCGGAGTCTCGCGTCCGGGCTTACCCATCGAGGCGGGCATGACCCGTGGCGCCTGCCCCGGAATGAACACGGTGAACGTATGCGCCGACATGTCGGCATCGGCACTGGTCCCGCCGTCGGTCCGGAATTCGGATCGAACGTTGCCGGCGGTCACGGTGAATCGCGCATCGGCCGGCAGGTATCCGGTGGAGTTCCAGACCAGTTCCTTGTCGTCGGCCCAGGAGAACGTCCCGGCCCGGTCGCCGACGTGCACGGATCGTTCGGCGCGGGCGCGATCGGTGACGGGTGCGGTGAACCGGACGGTGACCGGATGGGCGATTCCGACGACGGCGCCGTTGCTCGGTGAAATCGAGGCCACGGATGTGGTTTGTGGTGTTACCAGCACCGCTGCCGCTGTGCCCGTGGTGACTGCGGCCAGTACTGCTATGACTGTCGCCAGGAATACATGACGCATCATGGTCCTCATGGCTCCACCCCCTCAGGTGGTGTGTGGATCAGGACCTCGATCCTAGTTCCGGATGATCATGGTCGCCGGAATAGTTTTCGCTTCGTAACGACAGTTACGGTGTGGCAAACCGAGGTTTAGCCGAGGGGTGTGGTAATGCGATCAGCCGACGACAGCAGCGAGAACGTCCGTGTGCAGTGCATCCGCACGAGCGAAGATCTCCTCGATGCGCTGCAGCGCGGGTGCGAACTCCTCGGTCTCGTGGTCGCCGAGCGAGCCGACGTTGATGGCGATATTCAACTGTGAACTGGCGGCCGCGGCCCGCGCGGCGTCGGCGGCGGCGCCGATGTCGGTGACCACGTTCGGATTGCCGATCGGCAGCAGATCCGCGGCCAGTGAGAGCACCTCGTCGGCTTCGGTGACCACCGCGGCGGGCACCCGGGCGGCCTGCAGCAGTGCCGAGGCGATCGCCTCCTTGCGGGCCGCGACCTGCTCGTCGGTGTCCTTGGGCAGCTTGTAGGCGGCGCCGACCGCGGTGAAGGCGGTGGCGTCGGCGTCGGCCAGGGCCAGCGCGCGCTCACGGGCGGCGTCGGCCGCCGCGATGATCCGATCGATCGCCGGGCGGTTGTCGGCGTCCTTGGCGCGGGTGGTGTAGCGGGCCACCATCGCCACCAGGGCGGCTCCCTGGGCGGCGTGCAGCGCCGCGACCGCACCGCCGCCGGGCGCGGGGATCTTGGCGGCGAGATCGTCCAGGTAGCGGCCGATCGTCGACTCTCCGAACGTCGTGGTGTCCGGCGACGACGCGGTGTCCTGAGACATGCTGCGGGGCCTCCCGTTTCGAGGAATCGGCGTGCGGTACGCCGATAACCGTACCGGCCGCGCGCCCGATCATCGACCGGGCCGCACCGCCCTGTCGCGGACGGCGTACGGGCGGTGTGCAGGATGGAGCCCGAGGCCACCCCGGCCGCGGCGGCGGATCGCGGTTTGTGACGGGTGGTGCAGTGCGATAATCTCACTGCAACTGGTTGCATATGAACGGAGTTGCATACGATGCGAATCGGGTTGGGCATCAACTATGCGGGGGGCTTCAAAGAGGTCGCGGCCGAGGTCGCCGATCTGGAACGGGCCGGCCTGGACATCGTCTTCGTGCCCGAGGCCTACTCCTACGACGCGGTGAGCGGATTGGGATATCTGGCGGCCAAGACCGAGCGGGTGCAGCTGGCCTCGGGCATTCTGCAGCTCTACACCCGCACGCCCACGCTCACCGCGATGACCGCCGCGGGTCTGGACTACGTCTCCGACGGCCGCTACGTCCTCGGTCTGGGCGCCTCCGGACCGCAGGTCATCGAGGGGTTCCACGGTGTGCCCTACGACGCGCCGATCGGCCGCACCCGCGAGGTCGTGGAGATCTGCCGCAAGGTGTGGCGGCGCGAACGCCTGGAATACCAGGGCAAGTACTACACGATCCCGCTGCCCGCCGAACGCGGCACCGGACTGGGCAAGCCGCTGAAGCTGATCAACCACCCGGTGCGCGACCGTATCCCGGTGCTGCTGGCCGCGCTCGGCCCGAAGAACGTGCAGTTGGCCGCCGAACTGGCCGAGGGCTGGCAGCCGATCTTCTTCCTACCGGAGAAGGCCGGCGACGTGTGGGGTGAAGCGCTGGCGGCCGGAAAGGCCAAACGGGATCCGGAACTCGGCGACCTCGACGTCTATGCCGGACCGGCGCTGGCGATCGGCGACAACGTGGAGCCGCTGCGGGAGTTCGTCAAACCGCATCTGGCCCTCTACATCGGCGGGATGGGCGCCAAGAGCAAGAACTTCTACCACTCGCTGGCCACTCAGTACGGTTACGGCGCCGAGGCCGACCGCATCCAGGAGCTGTATCTGGCCGGGAAGAAGGACGAGGCCGCCAAGGTCGTGCCCGACGATCTGGTGCGCGACATCTCGCTGATCGGTTCGGCGGGCTTCGTCAAGGAGCGGGTGGCGGCGTTCCGGGAGGCCGGGGTCACGGTGCTGAACGTGGTTCCGCTCGCCGCGACCGCGCCGGAACGGGTGAAGCTGATCGAACAGCTGCGCGAGCTGGTCTGACCGGCGTGGCCGGCAGTCCGCTTCCGGGCTGCCGGCCCTGGCCGCTCAGTCCCTGGGCACTCGGTCCCTGGGCACTCGGTCTCCGGATCAGCCCTGGTGCAGCGCCGCGAGCGCGGCGTCGAGGGTGGGGTGCAGGGCGAATACCTGATCGAGATTGGTCAGTTTGAGCTGTCTGCTGGTGGCCGGTCCCTCGGCGACCAGGACGATGCTCGTGGCGGAGCCGGCCCGCTGATGAGCGGCCACCAGCGCGGCCATACCGGCCGAGGCCAGGAAACTCACCTGCAACAGGTCGATGATCAGCGCCGCGGGTTTACCGCCGAGGGTCGCCTCGATCGCACTCTCCAGTGCGGGAGCGGTCGCCAGGTCGACCTCGCCGGCCACCGTGAGCACGGTCGCATCGTCGTGCACGCTGACCGAGGTGGTCATCGCGTCGGCGAGGGGATACGCGTCTCCGGAAGTATTGGTCACGGTTGTCAATCTACCTGCTGGGTACCCGAGGCTCTCTCCGGCCGGGCAATTGCTTTCCGGCGCAAGGAGTTAACCGTGCGACGCACGCGGAATCCCGCGCCCGTGCGCCCCGCCGGAGGTGTTATCGCGGATTTCCCGGGTATCGCGAGCACAACCGGAGAGGCGGTTCGCTCGCGGGCGGAGCGAGGTCGCCCGATTCGATCGGCGCCCGGAGGAGTGGTTGGTCATGGCGCATATCGAGAACGGCCGAGCGCCGGAGACGGCGTCGGTGGCCGAATTGGTCGGCACCACCACGGAGCAACTGAGCCGGCTGGTCCGTGAGGAGGCGAAACTCGCCGTCGTCGAGGCGCAGGGCAAGGCCAAACGGCTGGGAGCCGGCGCCGGACTCGTCGGTGCCGCCGCCGTGCTGGGGCTCGCGGTCATCGGCGCGCTGGTCGCGGCGGCGATCTTGGGTCTGGCGCTGGTGTTGCCCGCATGGGCGGCCGCGTTGATCGTGGCCGGCGCGCTGGCCGTGGTCGCCGGCGTCCTCGGTCTCCTCGGGCGGACGAGCATCCGCAAGGGGAGTCCGCCGATACCGGAGGATGCCGCCGCGAATGTCCGGGAAGATGTTGCCGTCATCAAGGAGAGGACTCGGCGATGAACATCCCTTCCGATCCGGAAGCGTTGCGTTACGACCGGGATCTGACGCGCGAGGAACTGGGCCGAACGGTGCAGGCGCTGAGCGACAAGCTCGACGTGCCCGGTCGCACCCGCGAGCGGCTGCACCGCGGTGCCCGGTCCGCTCAGGACAATGCGGACCGGGCCGCGCAGGTCGTCAAGCAGATCCCGCTACCGGCGATCGGCGTGACGGCGGCGGGCGCGGTGGCCGCGGTCTGGCTGGTGCGGCGCAAGCGGTCGTGACGAGTCAGTTCGCACCGCCGGCGCCGGGCGTCTCCCCGAGGGGCCAGCGCGCGTAGGTGCGCTCGGGCCTGACGGTGATCACATCGGTGACCTCGACGAGTTCGGCGGGCACGATGGCGTCGGGAAAGTGCTCGAGACTGGGCACGATCACCGCTTCGGCATCGTGGGTGATCGCCGCGCCGATCAGGAACTGCACCGGATTGTCGGTGCGATCGCCGAATGCGACCGTTTCCGACAGCGTGTAACCCAAACGTCTTGCCAGACAACGTATCTGCGCCGCATCCCACTCCTGCTGCAGGTGAGACACCTCCGTGCGCAGAAAGCCGAGGGCCAGAAAACTCATGGCGGTCCTCCTCGCGTCGTCCGCAATCGGAACCACTGGCGAGCTGGTGCCGGTTAGTTCCGCCGCTGTACCTCTCGCGGACAGACCCGCGAATACCTAGCAAACTCAGGAGGTATTTCCCGAACTCCGGGGCGGGCAAACCCGTGTCCGGGGGTGGACAGGCGCGATCGTCCGGTGGTGTTTGCTGGGTGCGGCGGGGGATTCGGCGACGTCGTCGCGGGTTTTCAGATGATCTTGATGTCTGTCGTGTTCCCGCGAGAAGGGCGATGAGGTCATCTACATCGCCGCATCATGTCCGCCCCCGAGGCGAAGTGAGTACTCACTTCTGAGGGCGAACGTCGGCGCGTTGCTCGCTGGAATGTCGAGATTTGCGGGGGTAGCGGCAGCTAATTCTCGGCGAACGAGCGAGGTGAATCCGGAACGATCCAGATCACCTTGCGTAGAAAGTAGACGACCGCGCCGATATCGAAGATTTCCACCCGCAGTCGCGGATTCTGCCGCCGGACCGGAATCCGGCGGCAGCGAGGTCGCTATGCGCGGTAGGCGTCGCTTCCCGCGCGGGACACAACGATGTTCGGGACCACCGCTCGCGACGACAACCGCAGCAGGGCATCGACCATTTCGACGATGTCGCTGACGGCGAGCATCCGCTCCGGCGGGATGCGGTCGTGGATCCACGCGCTCATATCGGTGTCGACATAGCCGGGGGCGAGGGTGGTAGCGCTGATGCCGTTACCCGATTCCTCGGCGTTGAGGGTGGCGATCAGGGAGATGAGTGCCGCCTTGGCCGCGCCGTAGACGGCGAGTCCGGCTTCGGCATAGACACCCGTGATCGACGACAGCGCAATCACTTTCGCGCCGCGGTCGGGCGCGGCCGCGGCGGCGGCGCGCAGTATCGGCAACGCGCCCTGGATGAGTTGCAGCGGCGCACGCAGATTGACCGCGAGGGTTTTGTCGAAGCGCCGCATGGACGTGTCGGCGACCGGACCGGCGGTGCCGACCCCCGCGTTGAGAATCAGCGCCGACAGGGTGCCGAATCGGTGCGCATGCTCGGCCAGCACCCGCTCGACGCCGTCGGTGTCGGACATATCGGCGGCCACGGCGACGACGTCGGTGGCGCCGGCCGCCCGCAGCTGCGCGGCAACCTCGTCGAGGCGCGAGGCGTCACGCGCGGTGACGGTGAGCGAATAGCCTTGTTCGGCAAGCCTGTTCGCGATGCCGAGCCCGATACCGCGGGACGCCCCGCTGATCAGGGCGGACTTCCGATTTCCGGTCACTTCCGGACTCCTTTCAGTGCGCGCAGGCCGGCGGCCATGAATTCCGGTGTCGCCTCGGCCGCGCGTTCGGCGGCGGAGCCGGCGTCCGAGCCCCGCAGCGCGCGGTGGGTGATGCCTTCGCCGATAACGCCGAGCTTGAAATTGGCCAGGGCGAGATAGAAGCCCCAGTCCCCGAGATCGCGGCCCGACGCGAGGGCATAGGCATGGGCGAGATCGTCGGCGCCGGGCATACGGTCGCTGGTCCACGCGGCCGGCGAACCGAGCACCAGATCGAAGATCGGCGCCCGGTACACGCACATCAACGCCACATCGGTCAGCGGATCGCCGAGGGTGGACAGCTCCCAGTCGACGACGGCGCGGACCCGACCGGGATCGCGCACATCGAGAATGGTGTTGTCGATGCGGAAGTCGCCGTGCACGATCGAGGCCGCCGACCGGCCGGGCACCGCCGCGGCCAGCGCGGTGTGCAGGGCCGCGACGTCGGGAAGTTCGCGGGTCTTCACCCGTTCCCACTGCGAGGCCCACAGATTCACCTGCCGGGTGACGAATCCGTCCGGGCGACCGAATTTCTCGAGTCCGACCGCGTTCGGATCCACGGCGTGCAGCTCGGCCAGTACACGCACCAGCTCGTCGACGGCGGCGTCGATCTGGGTGTCGGTGAGGGCGGCGAGGTCGTCCTGATCGCGGATGACGGTGCCGTCGACGAATTCCACGACGGTCATGGGCGCGCCGAGTGTGGCGCCGTCGGCGTCGAAGGCGACCGTCTTCGCCACGGGCACAGCCGATTCGCGCAGGGCGTGGGTCACCGTGAACTCGCGGGCCATATCGTGCGCGGACGGGGTGAGGCCCGCGACCGGCGGGCGGCGCACCACCCACCGCGACGCCTCGTCGGCGGCGACGAAGGTCAGATTCGAACGGCCGCCGCTGATCAGCTCCACACGCAGCTCACCGCGCACGTCGACGCCCTGCTCGCGCAGGAACCGGTCGAGCGCGGCGACATCCATTCCGGGCAGGCTCATTCGGCTGCTCGCAATGCCCGCTTCGCGGCGCCGACCGCACGTTTCGCGATAGCCCACCGGTGGACCTCGGATGGTCCGTCGTAGATGCGGAAGGGACGCACCTCACGCGAGAGCCGCGCCAGCGGGAGATCACCCGACACGCCGAGACCGCCGCACATCTGCATACTGCGGTCGACGATCCGGAAAATGGCCTCGGCCGCAAAGGTTTTCACGATCGAGGTGGCGTTGGCGGCCGGTTCGCCGCGGTCGAGTTCCCAGCACGCGCGGGTGAGCAGTGCGCGGGTGGCGGCGATATCGATCTCGTTGTCGGCGATCATCTTCTGTACCATGCCGAGATCACCCAGTCGCGAGCCGAAGCCCTCGCGCCGGGCCACGTGCGTTACCGCGACGTCGTGTCCGCGGCGGGCGGCGCCGAGCCAGCGCATCACATGCGTCATGCGGGCCGGGCCGAGGCGGACCTGAGCGTATTCGAAGCCGCGGTCGACCTCGCCGAGGACGGCCTCCGCGGGAACCAGCAGATCCTCGAAGAACACCTCGCAGTGCCCGCCGACCATCGACCGATCCAGTGTGTCGAGATGGCGTCCGACCCGGATGCCGGGAGTCTCGGCCGGCGCAAGGAACATGGTCGCGCCGCCGCGCTGGCCCGGCTCTCCCGAGGTGCGGGCCATGATGATGAAGAAGCCCGCGCCGTCGGCGCCGGTGATGAACCATTTGCGGCCGTTGATCCGCCATCCGCCGTCGGCGCGGACCGCGCGGGTGGCCAGCGCGGACGGATCGGAGCCCGCGCCGGGCGCCGGTTCGGTCATCGCGAAGGCGGAGCGCACGTCGCCGTGCGCGAGCGGCGCGAGGTACTGCTGCTTCTGCTCGGGGTTCGCGATATGCGCGAGCATGTGCACATTGCCCTCGTCGGGGGCGGCGATATTCAGTGCCGTCGGGCCGAACAGCGAATAGCCGGCCTCCTCGAAGACGGGTGCGCGGTCCGACATCCCGAGGCCGTGGCCGCCGTATTCGATCGGCGCGTGCGGCGCGAACACACCCGCCTCGCGGGCGGCCTTCTGTAGTTCGACGCGGAAGGTGTCGCCACCGGCGGCGGTGATGTCGCCGTCGTGCGCATCCTCGAGCGGCAGCACCCGGTCGCGGATGAAGGCGCGGGTACGTTCGGCCAGCTCGTGTACCTCGGGCGGCAGGGACAGCTCGATCGCCACGGTCCACTCCTCGATCTCAGTCGCCGAACGATCGCTCGGCAATCACCTGTCATGCAGACTCGCATGACACGATAAAGCCTGTCAATTCGGTGTTCTGAGCCCGCTGGCGCTGTTCAGTTATCCTGAACATCATGGATAGTGCCGAGCGAGATCGACAGGGTGTGGGCAGCCGGGTGCGGCAGGCGAGAACCGCTGCCGGGCTCTCGTTGCGCGCGACAGCGGAACGGATCGGCGTCAGTCCGGCCACACTCAGCGCCGTCGAGAACGACAAGACGGGCGTCTCGATCGCCCGGCTGCGCGCCCTGGCCGCGGCGCTCGGCACCACCGTCGCGTGGCTGATCGGCGAAACTCCCGCGCCGCCGCCACGCCCGCGTGTTCGCACGGCCGGCGTTTCCGAAACGGATGCGCCTCGCGCCTGGCGTGAGTTCCCGCCGCTGGACATCGATCCCGTCCTGGCCGCCGCGATCGATTCCTTCGTCGAGACCGGATATCACGGCGCCACCATGCGGTCGATCGCCCACCGCGCCGGGATGAGTGTGCCCGGCGTCTATCACCACTACCGGGACAAACAGGAGCTTCTCGTCCGCGCCCTCGACCTCACCATGGACGAATTGCATTGGCGCACACGGGCGGCGCGCGGCGAGGTGATCGGTGGCCGCGAGCGGCTGATCCGCGTGGTCGAGGCTCTCGCCCTGTTCCACACCCATCGCCGCGAGCTGGCCTTCATCGGCGCCAGCGAGATGCGCAGCCTCACACCGGACAATCGCCGTCGAATCGCCGCCTCCCGCAACGAGATTCAGTATCGCCTCGACGAGGACATCGATACCGCGCTGGCGGAGGCGAACCTGACCGCCGCCCACGCGCGGGTGGCCGGGCGCGCCATCGCCACGATGTGTACGTCACTGCCGCAATGGTTCCGGCTCGAAGGGCCCGCCACTCCTGAGCAGATCGCCACCGAGTACGCGGATTTCGCCCTCGGCCTGCTCGGTATCGAGACGCGGAACGCGGTGCGGTCCATGCGCTGATCGGCCACCGAAGGGTCGACGCGGGGCTGGTCGGCCACGGCCGTACGGTTCGCGGACCGGCCTGCTCAGACCCTGCTCGCCGCCGAGAACGTCACCAGGGGCAATTTCGCGGTCAGCCGCACTCGCGTGCCCGACTCGGTCTGCTCGATCTCCACGTCGTCGGCGAGAGCGCGCATCATCGACAGGCCGCGTCCGCGGGTGCCCGGATCCTCGGGCTGCGGCCGCCACGCCCCGGAATCGACGATCTCCAGGCAGACCGCGCCGCGCACATGGGCGGCGGTGACTGTCACGTGGCCGGAGGTGCCCGGGGGATAGGCGTGCTCGATGCTGTTGGTGCAGGCCTCGTTGGCGGCGGCGACCAGATCGGCGGCGAGGTCGTGACCGACGGCGGCTGCGGACAGCCACGACGTCAGCGCGCGGCGCGCACCCGAGAGCCGTGCGGGTTCGGCGGGTATGTCCAGGTGCAGTGGCCGGGGCGGCTGGCGGTAGACCACCATCGCGATATCGTCGTCGTAGCCCGCGTCGGGGCGCAGCCGCGACAGCACCGCGTCGGCCACCTCGCGCGGCAGTTGCGATGCGGCGCCGGACAATTCGTCGGCGATCTGGTCGAACCGGATGTCGATATCGATGCCGCGCTGCTCGACCAGGCCGTCGGTGAACAACACCAGCGTCGAGCCGGGTTCGAGCGCGGTGGTCGCCTCGGGCCGGTTCGGGATGTCGAAGGTGGCCAGCGGTACCGCGCGGCCGCCTTCGAGCAGCCGGCCGGTGTGACCGGGCGCCGCCAGCACGGGCGGCATATGCCCGGCGCTCGAGTACCGCACCAGCCCGCGCACCGGATCGAGGATGGCGGCGCAGACCGTCGTGCACATGGCGCCGGGAATGCGGGCGGCCACCGCGTCCAGTTCGGCCAGCAACTGAGCGGGCCCGGCGCCGCGCAGCAGCAAAGCCTGTGCGGCGGTGCGCAATTGGCCCATCACCACCGCCGCGGACAGACCGCGGCCGACGCAGTCGCCGACCACGATGCCCAGGGTGCCGTCGCGCAACTGCACCACGTCGTACCAGTCGCCGCCGATCTCGAGCGGGGGCAGCGCCGGTTCGTAGTGCACCGCGAAACCGGGCGGCAGTTCGATCGGCCCCAGCATGGCGCGCTGCAGCGTCAGCGAGGTCGAGCGGGCCTGATCGAAGTTGCGAGCGCGCTGCACCGCCAGGCTGAGATGGCCGACGAGCAGTGAGAACAGCGCCCAGTCACCGGAACTGATCGCCCGCGGCGCGGCGAAGCGCACCCACAGTGCGGCATCGCCGGTTTCGCCCAGCGGCGCCACGATGCCCTCGGAACTCGCCGCGCCCTCGGGGATGGCGAACATGGCGCGATGCGGCCGCATCCGGGTCCGGTCCAGCAGCGCCCGCGCCCGCGCGTCGATCACCTGCCGGGAGACGGCGTCGCCCCCGGCCACCGGGCCCGAGACGTATAACTCCGGCGCGGTCTGGCGATTCGCCCACATCGACACCACGGCGGTTTCCGCGCCGATGGCCCGGCGCAGTTCCTCGAGACCCACCGACAGCACTTCGGCGACCGTGGTGGCGGCGCCGACGGCGGTGGCCAGCCGCGAGGCCGCCTGGTCGCGGGCCTGTGCGTCGTGTTCGGCGGTCACATCGCGGATGGTGCCCACGAAGAGTCGCTCGTCGTCTTCCGGATTGCGCAACGAGTTGGTGCTGACCGCCAGCCACACCCGCCGCCCGTCGCGGTGGCGCGCCGGCATCACGAAGCGCGCGGCCTCGGTGCCCAGCGCCGGATGGTCCGCCGCGGAATCATCGTCGGTCCACGGATGCGGCAGCGGATAGGGGGCGGAGTCGGGCCCGTATCCGGTCAGCGCGCCGAAGGACGAGTTGACCTCGGTGATGGTTCCGTCGTCGGCGGCGACGAAGAAGCCGTCCTGCAGCGACTCCACCAGTGCGGTGCGGAAGGCATCGCGGCCCTCGAGATCCTCGGCCCGCAACCGCTGCAATTCGTAGCTGCGGGTGCTGTCGAGAAATCCGCGGGTCGCGACATCGAGCGCGGCGAGAGTCTGCAGCAGGAATTCCAGCGCCGCCTGCGCGCGCTGCGCGGCATCACCGTCGAGGTGCTGCGCCGCGGGGCCGGCGATCAGACCTTGTTCGTCGAGCAACCGGAAGTGGTGCTCGGTCAGATCCAGAATGCTCACGCCCTCGACGAGTGCGCGCCGGCCGAGTTCGTACCCTTCGGCGAGGGTGTTCTGGGTGGGTGAATCCATGTGCAGCCGAAGCGCATTCGCATACGCCTCGCGGAATGCGGCCAGCACCGCGCTCATGGCCGCACCCGTGGTGCGCTCGTCGGCCGGCTCGGCCGGCTCACGACGCACCCGCGATCGGACCGCGGTGGCGCGCGGCCAGGACCAGCGCGTCGTCGGTGTCCTTGACGTGATGGCGCAGGATGTCGTCGGCGATATCGGTGGTCGGCCGCGCCAGATCCAGGGTGTCGACGAAATCGCTGACGATCCCGTCGGTCGACATCACCAGCACATCGCCGGGCCGGATGGCCACGGTCTGGGTCTGCAGATTCGGCGGCAGCAGATAGCCGACGATGCCCCCGGTCAGCAGCGCTGTCGCCCGCACCGCGGGTTTGCCGGGGCCGATGGCGACCACCCGGGATTCGACGTTGCCGACCCCGAGCCACTGCAGTTCGTCGTCGCCGGTGAACAGCACCAGCGAGACCGCCGCACCCCGGGTGTCGGCCATCGCGCGATGACACAGCACCATCAGCACGTCGAGCGGTTCGGCGCGATTGTCGGCGAGGACCTGCGCGGCCCGGTCGGCGGCGTCGGCGGCCGCGGCCCCGTGCCCCAGCCCGTCGAGCACGGCGAACAGCACCGAACCGTCGCCGGCGTCGAGTACGACCGACCGATCACCGGAGACGCGCTGTCCCGGCAGTGCGCGGCCCGCCACCGCCCATTCGACAGTGCCGACGGATCCGTCCTCATGCACCGGTGGGTACCCACTTCCACATCTCCACCAGCGTTCCCTGTCCGGGCGCCGACTCCACGATCAATCCGTCCATCAGCCGTCGCGCGCCGGGTAATCCCAGCCCGAGTCCGCGGCCGGTGGAGTAGCCGTCCTCCAGCGCCCGGGGGATGTCCCGGATACCCGGCCCCTGGTCCTGGGCCTGCACGACCAGTGCCCGGCGGCCGTCGCGCTCCTGCACCGCGACCCGGATCTCACCGGTTCCGGCGTAACTCGTGATATTGCGGGCGATTTCGGAGATGGCCGTGGAAATCATGGTGATGTCGGTCAACGTGAAACCCAGCTCGGTAGCCAGCTCCCGCCCTGCCTGTCGCGCGGTCACGATGTCGCCCGACACCTTCACCGCTATCACCACGTTGTCGGAGGCCACGATCACCGACCGCTTCGCCGGCCGTTGGGCAGCTGTCTGTTGAGCCAGGCCAGCCCCTCCTCGAGGTCCAGAGCCGTGTGCATGCCTTCGAAGGTCAGACCCAGCTGGACCATCGCGAACGCCACTTCGGGCTGCAGGCCGACGATCACCGTCTCCGCACCCCGCAGCTTGGTCATGTGCGCGATGGTACGCAGGGAGCGCGCGGCGAAGGAGTCCATGACGTCGATGGCCGTGACGTCGACGATGATTCCCTGGGCACGGTACTTGCTGACGTAGGTCATCAAGTCGTCCTGCAGGCGTTCGGTATCGGCGTCGGTGAGAGCCGATTGCACGGACGCGATCAGGTAGGTGCCCTGCTTCAGAATGGGTACCGGCATGAGGCGCCTTGACTACCGTCCGTCGCGGTCGGTGAGTCTCGAGATCTCGTAGCCGAGCAATCGCTCCGCCTCCTCGATACCACCCTGTAGGTCACCGACCGCGTTCATCTTCGTCAGGTCGAGGCCGATGGTGACCAGCGCGAGCGCGATCTCCGACGAGAGGCCGGTGATGATGACGTTGGCACCCATCAGATTCGACGCGTCGACGGTCTGTACCAAGTGGTTGGCGACCGTGGAGTCGATCATCGGGACACCGGTGATGTCGATGACGACCACCTTGGCGCGGTTGGCGCGGATCGCGCGCAGGAGCTGTTCGGTGAGCTGGCGGGCCCGCTGGCTGTCCAGCACGCCGATGATCGGCAGAATCAGCAGCTGCTCACGCACCTGCAGCACCGGCGTCGACAGCTCGCGGATGGCTTCCTGCTGCTGGCGGATGACGCGCTCGCGCTCCTGCACGAACGAGATGGCCACGGTGTTGGCGATCCGGTTGGCCGCGGGCTCGTAGGCGTCGAGCACCCGCTTGAGCAGATCGAAGTTCGACTGATACTTCTCGAACAGGCTGCGCGCGAGGACATCTCGCAGTAGCAGCACGATTCCGATGACCTCGTCGGTCTCGACGCCTCGCGGAATGATGCGCTCGGACAGATCGCGGGCGTAGGCCTGCAGTGCCTCGACGCTACCCGTCTGCAGCGCCTCGACGTAGTTGTCGTAGATGGAGGTGGCCTCGGAGAAGATCTCCTCCGGGGTCATCGCGGTCAGCAGTGCGGCATCCCCGATACGACGTGCCCATTCCTCACGTAGCTCAGTGCGATTCTGGCGCAGATGTTCGACCAGTTGCGGCAGCAGATTCTCGACCGGACCCGCCGGTATCGAATCCGGAGAGAGGCCGATGGACACGTCGGACATGAAAACTCGTGCCCCTTTCCTAAGGGAGGTCGGTTCGTCGGGGTCGCTCGCGCGTGGCTGCCGTCGAGAAGCCGCAGTCGAGCCTAGTCTCACTCGATACCCGCTGGCGAACAATCGAAACATGTCGCGGAGGTGTGTGCTCGGCCACCCCATCAGCCCGGCTGCGGACTGGGTTCGCGGGGCAGGGCGCCGCTGTGGTCGATGCAGGCCTCGACGCCCGGGTCCGGCGCGCGATGATGAGTGAGCAACGTGTCGTAGATGTCGGCGAGTGCGGCCAGCTGGTCGCGGTCGAGGACGTCGATCATATGCCGCCGCACGCTCTCGACATGGGCGGGAGCCGCGGTGGCCAGCACTTCCGCACCCTTCGGGGTGAGTACGGCGGCGGTGCGGCGGGCATCGTCGGGGATGGCCTCGCGGGCGACCAGCCCGCGCTTCTCCATGCGGGTGATCTGGTGGGAGAGCCGGCTCTGCGACCATTCCAGCACCGACGCCAGTTCGGCGAAGCTGCGCCGGTGGTCGGTGGCGTCGGCCAGCCGGGCCAGCACCGTGTACTCGACGTAGGTGAGATTCGAGGCGCGCAGCGAGTCGCGGCCGACGGCGGCGGCGATGAGATCACGGGTGAAGACGAAGCCGAGCCACGCACGCGTTTCGAGATCGTCGAGCCAACGGGGTTCGGTCACGATTCCTCTCCAGGGTTCTGCGTCGGTCATGGTATTGCCTTCCCGCTGTCGGCGATACCCGTGATCGCGGTATCGGATCGACACCTACACCCACCGCATTGAAGGTGCAACCTTTGTGCTCGGCAATGAAGATTAGGCTGGCCTGACCTCGGTGTGACGCGGTGTGCTGATTAGAGTCGGAGCGTTGTTTCGGCCGCGAGCGGTTCTCCCGCCGGCCGAGTGCACCCGCAGACACACAAGGAGTGCGATTCGTGACCGCGCCTGAGTTCCGCTATTCGGATCTGCTTCCCACCGGAGCCGACGAGACCCCCTACCGGTTGCTGACCACCGAGGGCGTCAGCACATTCGAAGCGGGCGGACGCACCTTCCTGCAGGTCGACCCCGACGTGCTGCGGATGCTGACCGCCGAGGCGATGCACGACATCAGCCACTACCTGCGCCCAGCGCACCTGGCCCAGCTGCGCAAGATCATCGACGATCCGGAATCCTCCGGTAACGACCGCTTCGTCGCGCTGGACCTGCTCAAGAACGTCAACATCTCCGCGGGCGGCATCCTGCCGATGTGCCAGGACACCGGCACCGCCATCGTGATGGGCAAGAAGTCCGAGGGCGTGCTCACCGGCGCGGACGACGCGGAATGGATCTCACGCGGCGTGTTCGACGCCTACACCAAGCTGAACCTGCGGTATTCGCAGCTGGCGCCGATCACCATGTGGGACGAGAAGAACACCGGATCGAACCTGCCGGCGCAGGTCGAGTTGTATTCCACCGCAGGCGATCCCGCGCATCCGGCCTACAAGTTCCTGTTCATGGCCAAGGGTGGCGGTTCGGCGAACAAGTCGTTCCTCTACCAGGAGACCAAGGCCATCCTGAACCCCACCCGGATGCTGGAATTCCTCGACGAGAAGATCCGCTCGCTGGGCACCGCCGCCTGCCCGCCGTACCACCTGGCCGTGGTCATCGGCGGCACCAGCGCCGAATTCGCTTTGAAGACGGCGAAATACGCCTCGGCGCACTATCTGGACACCATGCCGACCGAGGGTTCGATGGCCGCGCACGGCTTCCGGGATCTGGAGCTGGAGGAGGAGGTCTTCAAGCTGACCCAGTCCTTCGGGATCGGCGCGCAATTCGGCGGTAAGTACTTCTGCCACGACGTGCGGGTGATCCGTTTGCCTCGCCACGGCGCGAGCTGCCCGGTCGCGATCGCGGTGTCGTGTTCGGCCGACCGCCAGGCGCTGGCCAAGATCACCCCCGAGGGTGTGTTCCTCGAGCAGTTGGAACGCGAACCGGCGCAATATCTTCCGGAGCAGACCGACGAGATCCTCGGCGGCGACGTGGTGAAGGTCGACCTCAACCGGCCGATGTCGGAGATCCGCGCGGAGCTGTCGAAGTACCCGGTGAAGACCCGGCTCTCGCTCACCGGTCCGCTGGTGGTGGCCCGCGACATCGCGCACGCCAAGATCAAGGAGCGCCTCGACGCCGGCGAGCCGATGCCGCAGTACCTGCGCGATATGGCCGTCTACTACGCCGGCCCCGCCAAGACTCCCGAGGGTTACGCGTCGGGCTCGTTCGGGCCGACCACCGCGGGCCGCATGGACTCCTACGTCGACCAGTTCCAGGCCGCGGGCGGCTCGTTCGTCATGCTCGCCAAGGGCAATCGCTCGGCGCAGGTGACCAAGGCGTGCAAGGAGCACGGCGGCTTCTACCTCGGCTCCATCGGCGGCCCGGCCGCCCGCCTCGCTCTGGACTGCATCAAGAACGTCGAGGTCCTCGAATATCCGGAACTCGGCATGGAAGCGGTCTGGAAGATCGACGTCGAAGACTTCCCGGCCTTCATCGTGGTCGACGACAAGGGCAACGACTTCTTCGCCGAAACCCAGAAGCCGATCGCGCTGCGCGTGCGGACGCGCTCCAAGGAACGGGTCTGAGGTTCGGCCCGGGCCGCTGCCGATAGCGGCCCGGGACCGAGGTCCGGTTACGCTGCCGGACCACCGTGCGCGGCTCCGTCCGCCGCGGCGTGGAGCGGTGCGCGGTGCAGGACCAGTTTGGTGGTGTGCGCGGTGTACGCCTCGGGCGCGTCGTCCCAGTCGGCCGTGAGCGTGGTGACCGTTTCGGCGGGGAAGTCGTGCCGGGCAACGAAATCCAGGAGATCCGGCAGGATCGGCCGGACATGGGAGACTCCGATACTCACGGTGGCGTCGTTGGCGTACATGTGCATCAGCGGAACCTTGGTGCCGACCGGTAGGTAGTAGCCGACGGGCCGGCAGAAGCCGCCCGGTGCCAGTGAGCGCAGCGCGGCGTCGACGCCCGCGGCCGTGGATGTGCCTTCCACGGCGATGTCGTAATCGCGGCGGGGAATGTCGGTGCGCCGGATCTTGCCCTTCGCCGTCGTGGAATGCGCTCTGGCGCCGAGCTTTTCGGCGATGTCGAGCCGCTCGCGCCGATGATCGACATAGTCGACGACCTCCGCGCCGTGCCGGACCGCCAGCCCGGCCGCGTACAGACCGATGCTCTGTGCCGCGCCACCGAGCACCAGGACCTTTCCGCCGGGCCGGATCCGCAGACCCGGAATCACACATCGCCAGGCGTCGGCGAGGTTGTCACTGGCGGCCGCGACTCGCAGCGGGTCGACGCCGGCCGGAAGCGGAACGAGCATGTGGTCGGCGAACGGGATCCGTAGCAGGTCGGCGACCATCCCACCCCACGGGCCGCTCGCCGGGCCGAATCCGAATGCCGCCAGGGTGGAGGTGCGCGTCGTGGAGCATTTCGCGGTCAGTCCCAGCCGGCATTCACGGCATTCGCCGCACGATATCGCCCACGGGACCACGACCAGGTCACCGCGACGCAGGGTCGGGATGTCCGCGCCGACCTCGACGACCTCGGCGACGCATTCGTGCCCGATGCCGAACGGGCCCCGGAACGGGACCGGCCCGCAGATACTGCCCACGACCGGATCGATCAGCCCCGCCCGGATGCCGAACTGCATGGCCCGGGACACATGCCGGTGAATCGGCAGGGTGTCGCCGTCGCATCGGCCCGCCACGATCGGGCGCACCAGCGCGTCGCGCGCATCGCGCAGCGCCGGTGCGGGCCGTTCCCGCCACTCCAGCCGACCGGCTCGGATGAACTGCAGCTCACGCATTGTCGCGCTGTCCCTGTGCGAGCGCGGCCAGCTCCTTGAATTTCACGATGCTTCCGCCGGCGCCCCAGGTGCCCTCCGGTTGTTCGTGGATCAGTACCCACACCCGCCAGGCGTCGCCGTCGGCGAGACCGGCCGCGGTGAGCACCTGCTCGGTGACGTCGGTGACGAGTCCGGCTTTGCGGCGTGGCGACAGGCCGCCTTCGGGAACGGTCACATCCACCCGGAAGCGCGGCAGGTCGTCTTCGAGTGCGGCGAATCCGCCGGCGGCCACGTCCTCGACGCGGCACCACGCCTGTGCTCGGAAGAACGCGGTGTCCGGCGCTCCTTCCCACTTCAGCAGCGTCGTCGGAAGTGATCGCAACAGCTCGTCGCGCGCCGGGCCGGACAGGGCTCCGGCGGGCACGGTCAGGTGGATCATCGGCATCGATGTGCTCCTTCGCTTCGGGAAACGACTTATAACGACCGTTATAATCGACGCACGCTACTATATGACGGGCGTTATAGAAAAGGAGGTAGGGTGGCGGAATCTCAGGATGCACGCCGGAAGTTGGTGGCCGGCGCGGCCGATATGATCCGGCGGCGCGGCCTCAACGCCACCAGTGTGCGCGAACTGGCCAAATACGCCCACGCGCCGCTGGGGTCGACGTACCACTACTTTCCTGGTGGCAAGACGCAGCTGGCCACCGAGGCCGTCACCTTCGCCGGTGACCTGACCGCCATGCTGTTGGTCCGCGAGCTCGACAACGGACCGGTCGAAGGATTACGTGCGTTCCTCGCGACATGGCGAAAGATTCTGGTGGACAACGATTTCCGGGCCGGGTGTCCCGTACTGGCGGTGTCGGTCGAAGAGCTCGCCGACGTCGAGGAAGGCCCTCGCGAAGCAGCGGCCGCCGCCTTCGCTCGATGGACCGAACTGCTGAGCGCGTCGCTGCGCGACCAAGGAGCCGATGAGGCCGCCGCCGAACGTATCGCCACGCTGACCGTCGCCGCCGTCGAGGGGAGTGTGGCGATGTGCCGCGCCGAGCGCAGCACCAGAGCGCTCGACCGTATCGGCACCGAGCTCGAAACGATCGTCGCGGCTGCGATAGCGGGGCCTCGCAGCGAGGGGTGAGCGCATGACAAACGCCGCGCGGTCCGGCCACCGCGCGGCGCGAGGGAATGGTTAGAGGGCGCCCTTGTCCGGGTCGCCTGCGGGGACTGCTTCGAGAACCTGGACGTCCAGCGAGCCGGTGACCAGGCCTTCGAGTCCTTCGTTCAACGCCTTGAGGCTCGGCCCGGCGCCGTGCGCGCCCAGGGCCGCCATGTCGCGCCACTTCTCGATGAACACGAAGCGGTCCTTGCCCCGGTGCAGGGCGTAGAGCTCACACCCGTCCTCGTTGTGGACCTCCGGGATGAGACGGGTCAGGAGTTCCGCGACCTCGTCGAATTTGTCGGGCTTCGGGGTGATGGTGGCAACGATCACAGGCATGCAGCGGAGAGTATCAGCCGCCTCGGCGGGCGGGCCCGAGTCTCGGGCGGGTTCGGCTATCGCGGATCGTCGGTCGTTGCGCTCGTCTGGAAGAACCGGCGGGTCGCGAGATCGGCGGGGAAATAGGCTTCGACGGCGATCTCGTCCAGCGTAATGTCGAACGCCGCGCCGAAGGTTGTGACCGTGTTGATCAAGCACAGCTCTGTCCCGCGATGCGCGAGCCGGATGTGCAGGGCGATCTCGGTGGGGTCCGGAGGCTGAGGCTCGTGCGCGGGGCCGAACTCCGCCAGTTCCGCGTACAACGCGTGCAGCTGCGGATCTCCCGTGCGTGCGGCCTGGTGGGCGAGCCGGGGCAACAGATACCCGCGCACCTGGTCCGGATTGCGAATCCTCGGCGCCAGCCCGCCCGGATGCAGTCCCAATCGCATCATGTTGATCGGCGGCTCCAGCAGCGCCGGGTCGGCTCCGTGCAGGAATACGTCGACGGCACTGTTGGCCAGCAACAGATTCCATCGACGGTCCACCGCGAGCGCCGGATAGGGCTCGTGCCCCAGCAGCACCTGCTGGACGGTCTCCCGAGCTCGGGCCAGATCGGGATCGTGCAGGGGCTGCTCCCGGAAGACCGGTGCGTGCCCGGCGGCGACCAGTAGTCGATTGCGTTCCCGCAACGGCACCCGCAACTGCTCGGCCAGATGCAGGACCATCGCGCTGCTGGGAATCGTCCGTCCCGTTTCGACGAAACTGATGTGCCGAGGCGACACCTCCGCCTGAATGGCCAGATCCAGCTGGCTCAACCGACTGCGGTGCCGCCATTCGCGCAGCAGTTCCCCGATCGGCCGGTCGCTCGTCATGCTCCGAGTCTGCTCGGTCACCGGGCGCGGCCGCCATTACACCGCATGTAATCGACGCGCCCCGCCCACCTGAGCAACAGTCGTCGCATGCACCAGACCGACAAACAACTCGTCGTCGACGGCTTCCGCGAGTTCGCGGCAGGAAACGTCGACGTGCTCCGCACCCTGCTACACGAGAACTTCATCGAGCACAGCCCCGGAAACCCCAGCGGTCGAGACGATTTCATCGAGTTCGTCACCACCGCCCCGGTCGCCCGCGCCCACCTCGAACTCGCGCGGGTCATCGCCGAGGACGACTACGTGGTACTGCATTACCGCATGTCCCCCGGAGGCGATGAGCCCGATGTCGCCGTCGTGGATATCTGGCGGCTCGAGAATGGGCAGATCATCGAACACTGGGATGTCGTCCAGCCCGTCCCCGAACCCGATCAGATCCCGAACGGGATGTTCTGAACACCGCGTCATCGCCGGTCCGGCCGGCATGCTCCAGCGCCGCAGCCCCAGTGCCACATCGGCTTTCGGGGTAGTCGACTCGTGGGACAGCGGTCCGTGGATCGAGGAGTCCGCTCTGATTCCGTTGTGCGAGCGCCTCTCCGCCCACTTCGGGCCGGCCGCAGAGCCGGCCCAGTCCTCCGATGCGGGGGAGCG
>NZ_LZML01000127.1:0-2196 GCF_001665695.1 Nocardia sp. 852002-51101_SCH5132738
ACGACTTACACGTCGTAGTACAGCTCGAATTGCGTCCTGGGCTTTTGCTGCCGATGGGTGGTGATGGCCCAGGGCGTCTACCTGCATGTTTGATGAGTTGTAGCGTTGGTGAGAACCGGGCCGATTGGGTAGCGCTGCGGACGAACTGCGGACGAAACCGGGGCTCGGGCTGACGGATAGGTCGTCTATCCGCACCGACTGCACTTCCCCCATCATCCTCATACTTGCCGCTCTCAGCGGAAGACGGCCGGGTCAAGGGCGGGTTTTCCCTTGACGCGGTTGTCTGGAGCGAGACAATCAGGCAATGAGGAGGGTGGGGGAATCTTGCGTTATCAGCACGGAGTGGTAGCGACTCGAGACGGTGGCTACTGCCGGAGGCGATCATGTGGTTTCTGGGTGAAGGTGACGCGAGCCGTTGACCGGGCTGGAAGTTAGCGCCTTCACGATCGACTGCGGGAGAGCAAATCGGGGACGGCAGGCGTCGTGCCCAGCACTGCCCTCGTTGATGAAAGTGGTCAGATAGGAATGGCCGGCGTTCTACCCCGTCGCCAGCGCGGCGCCGACGCGACCGACGCGCCGCGAGCGACGTCTTTTCAGCGAGCGTTCGCGCGTCGCCGCGCGGCGGAGCCGCGCTGGCGACGGGGCGCGGACGCTCGCCTTGATCCTATATAGCCAAATTCGGCAACGACTGCGCTGCGGGAGCTACGAACGCTACGCGGCCAACCCGAGAAGCTCCGCCGCTTGGCGATTGAAGTCCTGTACTTCCGGGACCGTGCCGTACGGCTTGAGCGTCCGCTGAAGATCGGAAACCGCCTGAAGACTCCGCGAGGAGTTGACGGTGGTGGTGAGCTTCACGACGGTTGTTGCGTGCCGCGCTGCTGCTTCGATCTCGTTGCGCTGTACGAAAGCTGATGCAACGGCGGCCTGGCTGAGGCTTCCTCGGCGTGCACGCCGCTGCTCCCGGCACTCCTGGATCGAGAGACCTGCGAAACGGTCGAGTTCGTCGGGCTGGTCCAGGTCCCGGAAGCAGTACGCGGCCTCGCCGTAGAAGTACGCCCGGTCGATGAACCGTGCCCACTCCGGCTCATTGGCGGTGTTGATCTTCTCGAAGCTCGATTCGCCCCGGGTCACCGCCTTGACGGTGCCTTTGGCATCGCCGAGACGGGCGAGGGCTCGCGCTTCCAAGATGCTCAGATCGGCGTAGCACGCGGGGGAATCGCCAGGGGAAATGCCGTGGAGCCCAGCGCGGGCGAGGGCTACGGCCTCGTGCGAATGGCCCAACAGGTTGGCCTGATCGGACATGCCGGCAAGAACGTGCGCCCCAAGGACTCGGTTGCCTGCGGCCTGCGACAGTCGCAGAGCCTGAATGAGGTACCGCTGGGCGAGTCCGTGCTCTCCGTCGTCGTAGGCCATCCATCCGATGAGGTACGCCTGTTCGGCAGCGGCGTCGTATAGCGCGGCCTGCACATCCGGTTGATGCTGGCTGCGGATGAGCGGGATAACCGTGGTGTTCATGTAGTTCACCAGTGCCGCGCGTGCATGCCCTCCGCCGCGCATGACGTCCATTTCCTGGAAGAGGGCGAACATATCGCGGATTCCCGCTACCTGGTGCATCCCGATCGCGCGGGGGCCGCGCTCGGAGGAGACCTCCTCGAACGAGGCCAACAGCCAGTCCCGGCTTGGTGCGGCAAGCGCGGCAAGGATAAACGGTGCGGCGAACTCGCCGGATGTGTAAGCGGTCCCCAGGTCGCTGAGTGTCTCGAGCGTCGCGGCGGGGTCGGGCGAGTACACCAGACTGCGGGATGCGAGCGAGTCTGTCGTCTCCATCCCGATTTCCGCCGGCCGAATGTTCCGACCCAGCTTCTCAGACAGCGCCCGGCAGATCAGGGCGGGAGTGATTCCCCGCGGCTTCTGCCCCTGCTTCACCCATCGGCCTACAGCGGTGTAGTCATACCGGAGCGCTTCGCCCTCGTCGGCTCCGAGCGCGTTGACGCGCTTGGCGAGACCTGCCCAGGACATACCGGACTGGACAATGAGGTCTTTGAGAGCTGTGTTCGGCTCGGCCACGACAGTTCACCCACTTCCCGAAACGGCGTCTCGTTCCGGTCCGATGATACGGGCAGTGATGACGCGTCGGGAGGTGCACATGTGCCCTTGCGAATTCACATGGGGATTCACATGGTTCGTGGGTGTAGG
>NZ_LZML01000128.1:0-560 GCF_001665695.1 Nocardia sp. 852002-51101_SCH5132738
CGTTCCTGGGGATTGTTGGACCAGATCTGACGCCAGATCTGTTTGGGGAACGCGGTGAACGACAGCAGGTCCGCGCGGGCGGCATCGAGGTGAGCGGCCACTTTCGGCAGTTTCTCGGTCAGTGCGTCGAGCATCCGATCATATTGGGCAGCAACCGATTCGGTGTCTGCTTGGTCGAACACCGAGTGCAGCAGAGTGCGGACCCACGGCCATGATGATTTCGGGGTGATCGACATCAAGTTGACCGTGTAATGGGTTCGGCACCGCTGCCAGGCAGCTCCGGGCAATGTGGCTCCGATCGCGGCGACCAGCCCGGCGTGGGCGTCGGAGGTGACCAGGCTGACTCCGGACAGGCCGCGGGCGACCAGGTCGCGGAAGAACGCGAGCCAGCCCGCGCCGTCCTCGCCGCTGGTGACCTGGATGCCCAGGATTTCACGGTAGCCATCGGCGTTGACACCGGTGGCGACCAGAGCGTGCACGTTGACCACGCGCCCGTTCTCGCGGACTTTCAACACCAGAGCGTCGGCAGCCACGAACGTGTACGGGCCTTGATCGGATTT
>NZ_LZML01000129.1:0-34261 GCF_001665695.1 Nocardia sp. 852002-51101_SCH5132738
AAGCCACCAGCATCGCAACGCTGGGGCAGCGAAAAAACGAGCGAACCCCGCTGGGTGCCAACAGCATTACATTGACGCGAAGAAAATCGACGCCGATTTCAGAATTGCGTTGGCGCGCTTGAGTTCTGCGTTCTCCCGCCGCAGCCGCTTCAGCTCCGCGGACTCCTCGCTGGTGACACCCGGCCGGGCACCCAGATCGATCTGGCCTTGCCGGATCCACTTGCGGACCGTCTCCGGCGTCCCCACTCCGAGCAGATCGGCAACCGCCTTCATCGCAGCCCACTCCGACTCGTGCTGATCACGGATCTCGGCGAACATCCGCACGGCCCGCTCACGCAACTCGACCGGGTACTTCTTCCTTGACGACACGACTCCATCCTTCACAGAAGATGAAGTCCCCGGACTCACCGGGGGGACTCAGAACCCGTTCAGCACACACAGGGCTGCCGCCGATCCCACGCCGAACACGAGTACCACAGCGGTCCAAGTCTTTATGGTGATCAACATCAGTTACCTCCGGGGGCCGGAATCACCGCGTCCTGGGCCGGCAGCGGCGCGAGCTTGTTTGTAGTTCGTGTCAGTTCCGCATTGAGCTGGGCGACCAGTTCGAGCGCTCGGCCCAGTTCGTCATTGATTTCGGAAACAGTGGTATTCGCCGCAGCCGAGATCCGATGCAGGGACGTCGCCGCGTCCGCCAGCGTGGCAGCCATACCTTGGAGTTGAGCGGCGATCTGAACGTCGCTCTCGCCGGCCGCACGCAGCGCGCTGGCGTTCGGGAGCAATGCCGCCAGATGATCCACGTCCGCCGACGCCACACTGTTGAGCTGGGCCAGAATCTCCTTCAGCTCGTCGAGTTGTCGACGTGCGGTCGCCGGTGCGGCGAGATCAGCCCGCTCGGAAAACATCTCATTGGTGGTGCGGAAATTGTCGACGATTGAGCGCGTGCTGTCTTGAACTGACAGTCCCTTCTGGATCGCGGACAGCACAAGCACGAACAGGATCACGGCCAGGACTGCAGCCAGACGGCCCAACCACTCCGTAGCGATCGCGAAGCCAGGGTGCGGAACCGACTCGGGAGACAATTCTTCAGTCCGCTGCATAGTCACGTTTCCCTTCGGGATGAGGAGTATGTGCGCGAGGCCGCCCAGCGGCCTAGCCCGGCAACGGAAGCATCTGGTTGATCGTCCGGGCCGCCGCGACAGAACTGGTAAGGTCACCGACCAGCCTGCGGACGATGTCCAGCAGCTGCGTTCCCTGCTCGCCGAACGCTTCCGCCGCGGACACCAAGGGCAGCACTACGCTCTGAATCTCCTCGAGAACAGACTGGATTCCGGCGAGTTGGTCGTTGGTCAACTGCGCACCCGAGGTACCGGTGGCGAGCATTTCCGCGGCGGGAGCGATCGCCTCGTCCAACTCGCTCAACAAGGGCCCCAACGCCGCGGTTGCGTCGAGGGCGCGTTGCGCCGTTTGGGTGAGCTGGGTCAGTTGCTGAAGCTGGCTGGTCAACCTGTCGTTGACTTCGACGACCCCTTCCGATGCGCTGATGCTCGTCTCATTGACACGCTGCTGGTTATCGAGCCGAGTATTCAGGTCGAGCACGACGAACGCGAGCAACCCGAGCACACCGACCGCGACGATCGAATGGACCATCCTGGCCGGGCCCCCGGGCGTCCGAATACATTCACGGCCTGACCTCCTATTTTCCGGACAGGTCATCAGCGGCGCTTTCCGCTGAGACGCGCGCACCGTGGACCTTCGCGGCTGTCGAGCGGGCGTCATCTAGGATCGCCGCGAGAGTGGCCCTGTTATCGGCCAACGCTGAGGATGCGGCCACGACGGGTGGCTGGACCGAGGAGATACGCCTGGCCAGGATGTCGAGCGCGGCCACCAACTCGGACACGTTCGTCCGGGCGAGATAAAGAGTGCGTTGCACGTCTCCGCTGTTCTGACCGATCAGAGTATTCAGTTCAGCGGCAACGGTTGCGTCAATAGCCAGGACCTCGTGCAATGCCGTGTTCATCTGGTCCAGCGCGCCGAATGCGGCAACGGTCATCTCCTCGTGTGCCACGATCTGGGTCAGCGCCGGGTTGTAGTTACTTGCCGAAATGATCGTCTGGTCCAGCCGGTACGGCGTAGCGACCAGGTTGTAGACCCGCGGAAACAGGTAAAACGCCGTCACGGGAACCAAGGCGACAATGATTAGCGTCCTGGCCACCATAGTTCTCCCCGGCCGGCTCGGTCGAGCCGAAGATCCGATCGATGTGGGTATCGGCCGTGGCGCAGGCGAAGCCACCGCCGAGTCCTCGCCCGTCATGATGCGGTTATCCCTTTATCCCTTGTGCGAACTGGAAGGCTAGTCTGCACGGGATAATCGGCTTCGCTGGTCATCGCATCCTCCTACGGCCTGTCAAATGTTGTTTGAGACATATTTCACTGAAATGAGGTGCGGTAACTGTCCGAAGAATGGACACCGATCTGCCGTTGTGGCGGCCACGGCAAGATCATGATCTGGGCGCAACGGAGAGAGCGAGCCGCAGCACGGTCCGACCAGGTCCAATTCCTGTTCACTGAGGCAGTCGAGTTGAAAGATGTTGCGACCCAGCACCTATCCCTGAATTCCGATGACACTGGGTGGCAACATGGATGTCCTTGTGGGTGTCGATGCCCAGGAGCACGGTCTCGTTCAACAAGATCTATCTGGGCCACTCCGTGGCGGCCGGGCATTCCGGCGGCGGCCAGACCGCACTATTGACGACCCCGGCCTACTTCAAGCGCCGACCGGAACGCACTTGGCAGAGGAACATCGATTCCGGCCGTCCGTGACGCCGGGTTCGGTCCTATCTTCGACAGTCGGGCCAAGCCGTTTCAGCGACTATGGGGAAACTCCGCCGCCGCGCGGCGGAACAGCGGATCGCACCCTTCTACGCCGCCACGGCCCGGTCGCAGCGGATATCGGCGCAACGCCGAGGCCCTCAATGGTCGGCGGTGTGGAAACCAAGAGCCTGTTCACGGTCCGGCGGTCGGCGGACACGACTGGAACCGCTCGTGTGTTGCGGTGACCAACTCCTCGGCCCACCGATCAAGGATCTTCGAACCGTCTGCCGCGCAGGCGCGGGTGGGTCGCCGAGTACGCCGGTCGGGCTGACCGCGCGTATGCCATGCCGACGGATAGTGTCGAACAGTTCGGGCAGAGGTCGGGCATTTCCAGGTCGAGCCTGATCTTTGGCGACATCGTCCGGGCGGAGAAAGAGCATCACCGAGGTCTCCGAATGGCCCGCATGGCTGTCGTCGGCCCTTCCAGACGGCGACCACAACATGACGGCCCGGCCCTCCTCCGCTAATGTGGCGACTGCCGCCCGTAGTGATGGGACGTTACCGCCGTGCCCATTGACGAGGACCACTCCGGCGAAGGCGTCGGCGGAGCGCACGAGTTCTACAACCAGCAACTCGAGAGCCGCACGGCCGATGGAGAGCGTGCCCGAAAACCCAGCATGCTCGCCGCTGGACCCATACGGAAGCGCCGGGGCCACAACGATATCGGGTAACCACGCAGCCAGGCGGCGACACAGTTCGGTGGCGATAGCGGTGTCGGTGCCTACCGGCAAATGTGGACCGTGCTGTTCTGTCGCGCCGAGAGGCACGGCCAGCAGCAGTTTACCGGCACGACCGGCAAGTTCAGGCGAACGCTGTTCAGCAAGCTTCATCGCGACACACCACGCGGTGGAGCGATACGCGGCAGGAGCGGCTCGACAACACCGTGCCGCAGGCATCCGGCCCAGACTCCTGAACCGTAGGCCAGATCGTCGGCAATCCGCATCATCAACCACACCGGCCCGCGGCCGCGCCTGAGGCCCCCGGCTATCGGCGGCAGGAAAGCCGCCGCTAGGATCGCCCAGCGGCGCCGGCTGGCCAATGCCGGCAACCACCATACTCGTCGCAATGCATCCGCCACTTGGAATAACACGCCTACATGTCCAGCCGTCACCGTGGTGGCGGCGACGCCGACCGGGATATCCAGGCTGCGCAGGCGATGGGTGGCCCGTGCAGCCGCAGCGACCCCACCCATGGTGGCGACGATCGGATGCCCGATCAGCGCCAGCAAAGCCACGGCGGAATGAGCACGCGAAAGCTGTGCGCAGCGCAGCCTCTCACCATGCCGGACGGCGAGGGCAGCGGCCGAGGTACCGTAGTCGAATCGTTGCCTGAGCCATTCACCAAGCTTGTGGCGTGGCTCATGTCTGACCACCGACGATGGCTGATAGCGAACCGAAAATCCCGTGTCTGCCAGGCGCCAGACCAGATCTACGTCCTCACCGAACCGTAGATCCTCGTCGAATCCGCCGACGGATTCCAGGGCAACGCGGCGAACGAGGAGCGCGGCGCTGGGCACGTACCGTACCCGGCCGACCGGCCGCACGAGCGCCGGGTCAGGTCCCATGTCCAGGCTCGATGACTCGACGTCGTATCGGCCGAACCGTCCGGTGCGCAGTGATCGAATTCGGGGGGCCACGGCTGCGACAGAGGGGGCGTCGAACAATGGCAGCAGACTTTCGAGCCAACGGTCATCGGGAATGGTGTCCGAGTCGAGAAAGGCGACCACCGCTGTGTCCGCGCGTCGCCAGCCCGCGTTGCGGGCTGCGGCGGGGCCGCGCGGAACATCATGGCGGATATCGGATTTGGCGATCGGAACAGCCGAACCGTCATCAACGACGATTCGCCGAGGCACGTCGGAAACAGCGGTGAGCAGTCGGGCGAGCCCCTGGGAGTTATCCTTGACAGGAACGACAACCGTCACATCATCGGTCGTCAAACCGCCCCCGGTCGAGACAGGATACGCCAGATCGGCGTCGAGCAGACGCCGGGCCAAGGCACACTCAGCCGGATCGCTTCCCACCGGAACCCCAGCAAGCCATGCGTCCAACCGCTCCGCGCCAGCCGGGCTGAGACGCACCAGCCGCATGGGTGCACCGCCGAGCAGGAGACGACCGCCGTGCATTCGTCGAACTCGGCGGTCGAGACGTATTTGGAAAGTCATGGCTGGAAGCCACCATCTGCATTGACAACGCTACCCGTCACAGCCGCAGCATCGGGCGAGCACAACCAAGCGACAATCGCAGCGACCTCGTCGGGCTCGAGAATCCGCTGCAGCAGTTGATGTTCGGCGAATCCATCGACGGAGGCGAGACCATAGATCCTCGCGGACTCCACAAGCATGTCGGTACGCGTGGAGCCAGGAGAGACTGCGGTCGCGGTGATTCCGGTGCCGCGCAGATCCTGCGCGAGACCTTTGACCAGACCCACCACCGCATGCTTGGCAGCGGCATAGCCGGCCAAATGCCACAGCCCATGGTGGGCGGCGGCAGACGCGAGTGCGATAAACCGTCCGGCCCGAGGTTCGGGTCGCCGCATCATCGCGGGAATCGCGGCGCGCGCGAGGTTCGCGACTCCATGGACCCCGATGTCGAACATCGGGGTCCAATCGTCCTGTGCGGTCTCCCAGAGCGGGCGGCCGCCGAGGACGACAGCAGCGGCGGCAACGGCGGCGTCCAGGCGTCCGAATCGCTCTTCGGCAGTTCGCACCGCTTCGGCTAGGGCGCTGCCGTCGCGCACGTCGGCGACAATTCCAAGCGTGACGTCGCCATGTACGCCAATTACCCCTTCGAGTTGTGAGCGGGTTGCTAGCGGATAGGGGACGTGCGGATCGTCGGCACAGATGTCGACGGCGATCACCCGCCAGCCCGTACCGACCAGGCGATGCACAGTCGCGGCCCCGATGCCGCGGGCGGCACCAGTGACGATTGCAACCGGGGCATCTGTCATCATGCCCCCCTAGTGAACCCATCCGGGACTAGAACATCGTCAGGGGTCAGTTCGTGGACCGAGGACCGACCCAGTCCATACAGCGTCGAGTCGATACCCTGCCGCAGTACCTCGAGCACGTTGTGCACGCCGCGGTCGCCGGCGGCGGCCATACCCCAGAGATACGGACGGCCGATCATCACCGCCCGGGCGCCCAGCGCAAGCGCTTTGACGACGTCACTGCCACGGCGGACGCCGCCGTCGAGAAGAATCTCCACCTGGCCGCCGACGGTATTGACGATGCTGGGCAGCAGGCGGATCGCGGCGGGGGTGGAGTCCAGGTTGTTGCCGCCGTGATTGGAGACGGAGATGGCGGTGGCCCCTGTATCGACGGCACGTTTGGCGTCGTCGGGGTGCGAGATGCCCTTGATCAGGAAGGGACCGTCCCACTGCTGCCGCAGCCAGGCTAGATCTTCCCAGGTAGGCGGCGCGGTTCCCATCCATTCGCCATACGCTCCGAAGAATGTCGGCCGCCCCTGACCCGGCTGCACAAGGTTCGGGGTGGTGAGGTCGGGCAGACTACCCGAGCGCGCGAACCGCAGCAGCCAACCTGGCCGAGCCAGCACCTGAGGAGCGAACTTCGTAGCCGTCTTGATATCGATGCGCTCCGGCAATGCCGGGCTCCCCCAGTCACGGGCAGTTGCGAAGACCCAGTCGAGAGTGACGATCACCCCTTTCGCTCCAGCGTCGCGGGCACGGTCCATCCGGGCGGCCATCGCGTCCCTGCTGCCGAGCCAATACACCTGAAAGAACGTCTTCTCGTTCGCAGCGACCACCTCCTCGATCGGCTTGGAACCGAACGAGGACAGACCCACCGCGGTGCCCGACATCGCGGCACCGCGGGCAACGCCGACCTCCCCGGCCGGGTCGACGGCCTGCACGCCGGTGGGGGAACAAATCACCGGCATTGAAATCTCTTGCCCGAGAACCGTTGTGCTGAGATCACGGATCGGCGGCAAGCCTGCGATATGCGGGCGAAAACCGAGTTCGGCGAATGCCTTCGTATTGTCCTCGAGCGTGACTCCCGCTTCGGATCCTGCCAACAGGGCCAGGTAGACGGATTTGGGTACACGTTTGCGTGCTCGCCGCTGCGCCTCGGCAACGGATTCGAACCAGTCTCGTGTGCTCGCCATGAAAATCCTTGCTGTAATGCTGATCCGAGCTAAGCCAGCCCAGCCAGCGGACTGATGTCACAAGCCCGATCCGGCACAGTGTCCCTGGTACGCGTCATCGGTATGCCCAAGGCCACTGGTCGACGCGATTGGTCGGGACGGGAGTGATCCTTGTCCGAAATGGGTCGGAATCCGGACGCTTGAGCCAGGGCCAGTGAGGATTCGGCTTGGCCGCGTACGCATTCGGGGTCGGGGCCATCCAGCGGCAACCCGGTGAAGAACTTCGCTGCCGCACATCCGCCTTTGCAAACGTCGAAGGCCGAACAAGACGCACACGCACCACCGCCCTGCGGTTGGCGCAATCGTGTGAACAACTTCGATGTGCGCCACACAGTTTTGAAGCCACCCGGATCACGAACGTTGCCCGCAAGAAATTCGTCGTGAATGGCGAAAGGGCAGGCATAGACGTCGCCGACCGGGTCGATCAGGCAAACGACCCGGCCTGCGCCGCACAGATTCAACCCCGGTAGCGGTGTGGATCCGAGCGCATTGAGGTGGAAGAAGGAATCCCCGGTGAGCACCTGCTCACCATGGTCGACGAGCCAATCGTAGATTTGAAGTTGCTGAGCGGCCGTGGGGTGCAATTCGTTCCACACGTCAGCGCCGCGACCGGACGGCCGCAGCCGCGTAATGCGTAGCTGCGCGCCGAATTGATCCGCGATGGCCTTGAATTGGTCGAGTTGACCCACGTTGTGACGGGTCATCACCACCGAGATCTTGAAGTTCTCGAAGCCGACGTTCGACAGATTCTCCATCGCGCGATACGCCATCGCAAACGATCCCTTCCCCCGCACAGCGTCATTGACTTCGGCTGTCGCGCCGTCAAGCGAGATCTGCACGTCGACGTAATCGGCCGCCGCCAGCTGCCTGGAGCGCTCGGAGGTGAGCCGCACTCCGTTCGTGGAGAACTTCACGCCGACACCGTGGTCTACCGCATAATCCAGCAGCTCCCAGAAGTCGTGTCGTACCGTCGGCTCGCCGCCGCCTATGTTGACGTAGAACACCTGCATCCTCTGCAGCTCGTCGATGACCGCTTTGCATTCTGCCGTCGACAGCTCACGTGGGTCTCGCCGCCCCGACGAGGATAAACAGTGCTCGCACGCCAGATTGCATGCGTAGGTCAACTCCCACGTCAGGCAGATCGGCGCATCCAGGCCGTGTTCGAAGTATTCGATGAGTTTCATGGTGATTCCTGTTCGCCGGTCACCCGATGGCACGAGGACAGATGGTTCCGGCCTCACACAGTCCAGCGAGCGCACGCAGATAACGTTCGCGTTCGGCAACCGGAACCTCGGCCGCAGCCAACGCCGCAGTGACATCCGGCTGGTCGGCCAGCTCCCGAACGACGGCAACCAGCAATGGGGACTTGAGAAATGAAAGCCGACGCGTCACGTAGTCGTACGCGAGCGCTCCGAACGCCTCGGGCCGCAATGACACTGATCCCGCCAGCGCGTACGGGCGGGCCGGGTCGAACGGCATCGTCTCAGTAGACACCGCACATGCCATCGATCGAGACGTCCTCTATGAGGAGGTCCTCCTCGATCACGATGTCTTCGTGGCACGCTACGGTCGGGTTGGTTTCGAGTTCCCTCATGTCGGCTCCTGACCATTGAAAGGCTTGTTCTGTGACCAGAAGCATAATGTCACTCGGTGTCGAAAAGAAAGAGGCAATGTCCGGCAACCCTGCGGCGAAGACCGCCAACCGGCGC
This sequence comes from Nocardia sp. 852002-51101_SCH5132738, assembly GCF_001665695.1. Classification (NCBI taxonomy): domain Bacteria; kingdom Bacillati; phylum Actinomycetota; class Actinomycetes; order Mycobacteriales; family Nocardiaceae; genus Nocardia; species Nocardia sp. 852002-51101_SCH5132738. The sequence continues at coordinate 8,741 of NZ_LZML01000129.1, forward strand.
GGGCGGCGCCCCTCGACCAGCGCCACGGAACTCGAGAAGGTCGCGTTCGCCCTGTTCGAACAGCATGGATTCGAAGCAACCACAGTCGAGGACATCGCGACCACCGCTGGCATCACGAAGCGGACATTCTTCCGCTACTTCGAATCAAAGAACGATGTCGTGTGGGGAAGCTTCAGCGATCAGTTGCGGGTGATGCGCGAGCGCTTCGCCCGATGCCCCGACGATCAGCCGATCATGGACGCGGTGCGCACCGTGGTTGTCGACTTCAACCGGTTCGACGCCGACCAGGTCCCCTGGCACCGCAAACGTATGGAACTGATCCTGCGCGTACCCGCACTCCAGGCACACTCCACCTTGCGATATCGCGAATGGCGTGCGTTCGTTGCGGAATTCGTAGCGATGCGGCTCGGTCTCCCGGTTGGCGATCTCATCCCACGATCCGTCAGCTACGCCGCACTGGGCGTCGCGATCTCGGGATATGAATACTGGCTGGCCGAACCTGACGCTGACCTGACCCAGATACTCGACTGTGCATTCAAAAGCCTCGCAACCGGATTCGCTCTGCCGCACGAAACGAACGGCCACAGAACGACGATAGCCGCTCCGCATGATGAGCGCACGACGCGCGACGCAGCCGAACCGAAAGTCCACTAACGCAACAGTCGAACAGCCTGTAGAGGAGGGTGCACGCTGCGCGGAGAGTCCGGCGACATAGTGCGGGCGGGCCAATGGGTCATGCCGCACGCCAGGCCGAGCTGAGCGCAGATGCAGCGAATGCCCTTGTCCTCGGCCAACAATACGTGGCTTGCGCGAACTGCCCGACCGCGCGTTCCAACGCCGCTTGCACCACAAGCCGTCCGCCGACCATGCCCACATCGAACCAATGACCCAGCACAGTCCCGACTCGATCCTGGCCACGAGTCCCGATCTCAACTCCCTCGCCGGTCACCTCCGCGTATTCCCCTTGACGCCCACGACCGCGCCGGGCCTGCGTGGAACCATCCGTGACCGGGACGGTAGACCGATGCCCGATGCCGCCGTCACCCTTATCGTGTGTCGCATCGGCGACGGGTTCGCCGAACTGATCATGGACGCAGCCCGGCAGGCTGGTCGCGCTCGACAGCGTGACGTCGTGGCGGGGAAGGGCTTCGGTTGTTGCTGTGAACGCGACCGCGCCGGGTTGGCATCCGGGCATAGGTACCCGGCTCCGGGATCGGCATGGTGTAGGTGCCATCGTCGGCGGCGGAGGTTCGGCTACGTCGACGCCCGGCGTGGTTTCCCCGGTGCGTTCACTGCCACCGCGAGTGCCCGCAGGTACAATCCGGCGGCCACGACCGCTCACATCGACGCCGATCCGGCTCGGCGCTGCGAGATCGTCCTGACCCGTGTGTCGGCCGACTGGTCGGCACCATCCGCGATGCCCACACCAGGATTCCCATCGCCAACGCAGCCGTCCACCTGCTCGGTCGCGGCAACGTTGTCGTCGCCGCGACCACTACAGCCGCGGACGGAAGCTACGAGCTCACCGATATCCGCCGAGATGGATTGCGGCGAATTGGCAGCGAGAACGAGGACAGTCAGGTGGGATCGACATAGTACGGATTGTCCAGCACCACAGTAAGGACGAGGGCGGCGCGCCGGCTGCTGTGTTCAGCTACGCGGCGGCGTCATCGTTCGAGGGTGGGCACCTCGGGAAGGAGCCCGTCGCCGAAGGTGTGCAGAGCGCGCAGTGCGAGTTCGATGTGAACGCGCCGTTCTTCAACGATTCGGCCGAGCATCCCCTCAGCATGCCGGACTCGATACCGCACCGTATTGGGGTGCACCCCCAATACCTCGCCGGTTCGTCCCGCATGGCAGCCGCTGGCCAAATAGACGCGCAAGGTCTCGCGCAGTCGTTCGGTCGCCTCGCCCCGGGCTGCCAGTCGCCCCAGCTCGCGTGCGATGAGCGTCCGCATCGCGTCGATACTGCCATCCCCCGTAGTGAGGCAGACAAGCTCGACGTCGGCATATTTGATCAACGGCATACGAGTCGCACCGTTGACTGCGACGCGCTGGGCGGCCATTGCCTCATGATGGCTTCGGATGAAACCGGCCACCCCCCGGGATCGATGTTCCCAGTGCTGCATGCACTCCCGTACGGGGTTGCGGCAGAACGGTCGATTCGGTCAGCGGGCGGGTCGAGGCAACCCACGCCCACAGGCTTCGTGTCGTGCTGGGAATCGTCATCGAACGAAAACCTGCGAGTGCGGCGCTGAAGTCCGCTGCACAGCGCTCAAGCGACCGGAGGACGTCCGGCTCTGTGGCGTTCTCGTCGGAGGTCAAGACCAACGCTGTCTGGAAGTGGCGCATTGGATGTCCCAGGGTCAGCGACAGCTCGTCGATGTCGACCGCATCGCCGCGCAACACCCTATGGACAGCCGCCGTACGTCGGCCGAGCGCGCCGCGCTGCAATTGCTCGCGTTCGTCACTGTAGGCCGCGATGCCCGCGTCGAGCGCGACGTCTATCCACTCGGTGGCACACTCCCACAACAGCACTAATGCGGCAGATCGCAGTCCCGGGTCATTGGATCGCCTCATCGACCGTCTGGATCACGTAGTTCCAGAACACCCTCTGACCGATCCGAAAGCCCTTGACCAACAGGGCGATATCGAGATTGCGCCGGGCAAGTCAGAACTCGCCCCGGTCGCCGTCTCGGATGCCCACTGCGAGCACCGGCTTGCCGGTGTCCGGTGCGTCCGGGCCGTGGAAGTGTTCCCACATCGCGTCGATCATCGGCTGCAGGAACAGCTGCCCCACCTGCCGGACAACCAGTTCGATGACCTGACTGGATTCCTGGCGGTCCGTGGACGCGACACCCGCATTCCGCAGCGCCGTGATCTCGCGGTGGGTCAGGGTGGTGAGTTTGCCCAGCAGCGTGCTTCGGTGGCCACCGGGTTCGAGCAGTGTCCGTCGGAGATAGTTCACGACCTCGGGGTGCGACGCCAGCATCTGCGCCACCGCCTCATTGCGTGCCGCGGCGATCGCCAGGGGCGCGGTCGCGGCGGGCGCCTGCGCGATAGCGTGCGCAAAGAAGTCGACGACCAGGTCGTCGACCGCGTCGCGAATGCTGTCTTTGGTGCCGAAGTGGTGGACCAGCAGTCCGACGGTGACGCCAGCCGCCTGCGCGATCGCCCGCATGGACGTACCGTCCTCACCCTTTGCGGCGTAGAGGTCGAGCGCGGTGTTGCGGATGCGCGCCTTGCCGGTCAGATCGCCCGGCTTAATCTGCGGGTTGTGTCCTGGCTCCATCGTCCTCCCCTCGATTCTCATGGCGATCATATCCGCCGAACTCTTGCTATACAGTCGAGTACTGGGCTATACATTCGTACAGCGCCTCTCGAAAGAGGATCGAATGAGCTACCCCCTCGACGGCATCCACGTCGTGACACTCGCCGTCAACCTCCCCGGCCCCTTGGCCGCTGCGCGCCTTCGCGACCAAGGGGCGCGTGTCACCAAAGTCGAACCGCCCGCCGGAGACCCGCTGCAAGCAGTGACGCCGGGCTGGTACACGCAGCTGGCCACAGGCCAAGAAGTGACCGTCCTCGACCTGAAGGATTCGTCCGACCGGTCCCGGCTCGACGTCTTGCTGGGCACGGCCGATCTGCTGATTACCGCGATGCGCCCGTCCGCTCTGCGCCGCCTCGGCGTGGCCGATCTCGCCGTGAGGTTCCCTCGGCTCGGGCACATCGAGATCGTCGGTTTCGACGGGGCTTCGGAGGAAGAACCCGGGCATGACCTGAACTACCAGGCCGTGCACGCAACTCTGACGCCCCCGGCGATGCCGACCGTCCCGATCGCCGACATGCTCGGCGCTGAACGGGTGGTGAGCGAAGCCGTCCTTGCCCTGTGGGACGGGGCGCGAACCGGCCGTGGCGGGCGGCGCCGGATGGCTCTCGACCATGCCGCCGCCGACGCGGGCGCCGCGGTGCGGCACGGGCTGATGGGCCCGGGCGCCCCTCTCGGTGGCGCCATCGCCACCTACGGGATCTACCCCACGAGCGATGGCTATATTGCGCTCGGTGCACTCGAACCCCACTTCGCGGCGCCTATTCAGGAATCCTGGCTGTCATGCCGACGCACGAGAATCTTGCGCTCGCTTTCGCCGCGCACTCCACTGCGCACTAGGAGGCACTCGCCGCGAGGGCAGGCCTTCCGCTCAACGCGGTCCGCGCCCCGCGCGCCCTCGCCGTTCCCAGCACATCTCTCGAGAGGCAATCATGACCGGTCGCGAAGCAGTCATCGTCGGTGCGGTGCGCACCCCCGTCGGCAAGCGGGGCGGTGCCCTCAGCGCGTGGCACCCAGCGGATCTGCTTGGTCACACGCTGCGTCACCTCGTCGACCGCACCGGCATCGACCCGGTGCTGATCGACGACGTCATCGCCGGGTGCGTACTGCAGCACGAGCAGCAGGCGTCGAACATAGGCCGCCACGCCGTGCTGTCCGCAGGGCTGCCCGAGTCGGTGCCTGCGGTCACCGTCGACCGGCAGTGCGGCTCAGGTCAACAGGCGGTGAACTTCGCGGCCCAGGGCGTCATGGCCGGCAGCTACGATCTGGCGATCGCGTGCGGGGTCGAATCGATGTCACAAGTCAGTATGCCTTCGGCGTTTCAGCCCGGTGCGCCGCTCGGCCCTCAGTACGGGCCGATCGAGCTCGCCCGCTATGGCGGTGGGCTCATGGCTCAAGGCCCGTCCTCGGAGCTGATGAATGAGAAGTTCGGGCTCACCCGCGACGCGCTCGACGCGTTCAGCATTCGCAGCCACGAGCGTGCTCTCGCCGCCACCCGCGACGGACGATTCCGCGATCAACTCGTCCCGATCACCGCAGACCCGTCCGATCCGTCTGGGCCGGCGATCGATGCGGACGAGGGGATCCGGTCCAGCCTGGACCCGGCCAAGATCGCGTCCCTGAAAACGGTCTTCGCCGCCGAGGGGCGCACCACGGCTGCGAACTCCTCACAGCTCAGCGACGGTGCCGCGGCGCTGCTGATCGCCGACCGCGCCTTCGCGGAGGCGCACGGCCTGGTTCCGCGGGCTCGATTCCGGGCGTTGTCGGTCGCTGCGGCGGACCCAATCATCCAGTTCAGCGCGATTCTCGACGCAACGCATAAGGCGCTGCAACGCTCCGGGCTGGAAGTCGACGACATCGACCGATTCGAAGTCAACGAGGCATTCGCGGGCGTGCCGCTGATGTTCGCGCAGGAATTCGGGCTCGACGACGACAAATTCAATGTCAACGGCGGATCCGTCGCGATCGGCCACCCCCTCGGCTCCACCGGTGCGCGCATGCTCACCGATCTGCTATGCGAACTCGAACGGTCGCAGACCCGGCTGGGTCTGCAGACGATCTGCGAGGCACACGGCACCGCCAACACCACCATCATCGAACGACTCTGACAGGCACGCCATCATGTCCACCGAAATCGTCAAAGGGCTGCCGTCAACACACGGCGATCACTACCAGCTCAACACCACCACACTCATCCGGCATTCAGCCCGCACGTACCCGGAGCAGGAGATCATCTTCCGCACCGCCGACAATAACTGGGACCGCTACACCTATGCCGACGCCTACACGCGAATCCAGCGCAGCGCCAACGCATTACGTTCGATCGGTGTGGGCCCGGCCGACGTCGTCGGCATCCTCGACTGGAACAGCAAGCGACACTTCGAGCTGTACTGGGCAATTCCCGGCCTGGCCGCGGTCATGCTGCAGATGAATATGCGTCTGGCCGTCGAGGACCTGGGGTACGTCACCACACACAGTGGGGCATCGGTCGTCCTCGTGGACGAGTCGTTACTGCCGGTCGCCGAGGCGCTCGCCCCGGCCGCCCCGGGAGTGCAGACCTGGGTCGTGATGACCGACAAACCGATGTCGCAGATCACCACCACGCTGCGCGGCGCGGTGCACTGGGAAGACCTCGTCGCCGGCTCGGATCCGGAGATCGACTGGCCCGTGATCGACGAAACCTCCACCTACAGCGCCTGTTACACCACCGGCACCACCGGCCGGCCAAAAGGCGTCTACTACTCCCACCGCGGCATCTACCTGCACACCCTCGCCGAAGTAGCCGGTCTCGGGATGCGCAGCGACGACGCCGTCATGCTCATCACCCCGATGTTCCACGGACAAGGCTGGGGGCTGCCGCAGGCGGCTGTCTACAGCGCCGCGAAGATCGTGCTGCCCGGCCGCTACGTCGCCGAGGAAACCTCGGTCCTGGTCGACGCGATGATCGCCGAACAGGTCACGGTCGCCAACGGGGCCCCAGCGATCTTCCAGCCGATGATGAACTACATCAAGACCCTCGCCGTCGCGCCCGATTTCTCGCGCGCCCGATTGCTCTCCGGCGCCACCGAGCCGCCCCTGACGCTGATGCGCGACTTCCACGACATCACCGGCGCCGACGTCATCCACGCCTACGGCGCCACCGAGACCACCCCGCTGGTCGCGGTGAACCGCGACCTCAAGCCGTCGCTACGCGGGGTCGTGTCCGACGAGCAGAAATGGGACCTCAAGCGCAAGCAGGGACTTCCCGTCAACGGCGTCGACGTCCGCCTGCTCGACGCCGAGGGACGCGACGTGCCGCACGACGGGCAAAGCCAAGGCGAGGTGCTGTTGCGCGGACCGTGGATCATCGAGCGCTATCACAAGCTCGACGACGACGCCGACAAGTTCTTCGAAGGATATTGGCGCAGCGGCGATGTCGGCACCATCGACGCCAACGGCTACCTCAAGATCACCGACCGCATCAAGGACGTGGTCAAGTCCGGCGGCGAATGGATCTCCTCGATCGACATGGAGAACGCCCTCCTCTCACACCCAAAGATCACCGAGGCCGCCGTGATCGGCGTGGCCCATCCGAAATGGCAGGAACGCCCCGTCGCCGTCGTCGTCACGACCGACGGCACCGAACTCGACCTCGACGACGTCACCGGTGTCCTCGACGGCACGTTCGCCAAGTGGCAACTCCCCGACACCGTGCTGTTCGTCGATGCACTGCCCCGCACCAGCGTCGGCAAGCTCGACAAGAAGTCCCTGCGCGCCCAGCACGCCGACATCTACACGGAGCACCAATGACAGTCCTGCAAACATCCCGCCACGGCGCGGTGGCGATCCTCGAACTATGCCGGCCCGCCGCGCAGAACAGCCTCAACGAGGAGTTGCTCGCCGCGCTGAATCTCGAACTGGCGCACCTGCGCGGCGACGACACGGTGCGCGCGGTCGTCCTCACCGGCACCGGAGGGTTGTTCTGCGCCGGCGCCGACATCACCGCCTTCGACAGCCTGCGGGCCCAACCGCTGCTCGGTGACCGGCCGGCCTTGGGCGGCACGATCTGGGCCGACCTGGGCACCTACCCCAAGCCGGTCATCGCCGCGGTCGAGGGCCTCGCCCTCGGTGGCGGCTGCGAACTCGCACTCGCCTGCGACATCGTGATCGCTGGTAGCTCCGCGCAATTCGGTGTCCCCGAGGTAAAACTCGGGGTGATTCCCGGCGGTGGCGGAACCCAGCGCCTGATCCGTGCGATCGGCAAGTCCAAAGCCATGGTGATGTTGCTGACCGGCGACTTCGTCTCGGCGCAGTGGGCTGCCGATGCGGGTCTGGTAGCCGAAGTCGTCGCCGACGGCGAGGCAGTCGCCCACGCGACTGCCGTGGCGCACCGGATCTCGCGCAACTCCCCGATGGCGGTGGCGCTGGCCAAAGACGCCGCCCTGCGCGCATTCGAGACCACGCTGTCGCAGGGCCTCGAACACGAAAAGCGCAACTTCGAATCGGCGATCCGATCCGCCGACAGCTACGAGGGCCAGGCCGCCTTCCTCGCCAAACGCACACCCGAATTCACCGGAAAGTAGTCCCGATCATGAGCGAATTGTTCCCCGAGTACCGATCCCCGTGGGAGACCGACGACCAGGCGCTGCTGCGCAAGCACGCTGCCGAGTTCTTCCGCAAGGAAGCCACGCCCAACCAGGAACGCTGGGCAGCCCAGCACCACGTGGACCGCGGTTTCTGGACCAAGGCCGGAGCCGCGGGCCTGCTGTGTCTGGGCCTGCCCGAGGAATTCGGGGGCGGGGGCGGCAATTTCGGGCACGAGGCCATCGTCCAACAGGAACTGGCGCTCGCCCACGACACCGCGTTCGGCTTCAGCATCCACTCGACGATCGTCGCGCACTACATCAGCGCCTACGCCACCGACGAGCAGAAACGACGGTGGATCCCGGGGATGGCGAGCGGGGAACTGGTCGTCGGTATCGCGATGACCGAACCCGGCACTGGCTCGGACCTGCAATCGGTACGCACCACCGCGATCCGCGACGGCGACCACTACGTGGTGAACGGCTCGAAGACGTTCATCTCCAACGCGACTCATTGCGACCTGCTCGTCATCGTCGCCAAGAACGACCCCACGCAAGGTGCCAAAGGCATTTCCCTGCTCGTCGCCGAGACCCAGGGGCTTGACGGGTTCGAACGCGGACGGGTACTGAACAAGATCGGCCAGCACGGGCAGGACACCCGCGAGCTGTCCTTCACCGACATGCGGATCCCGGCCGAGAACCTCCTCGGCGGAATCGAAGGTAAGGGCTTTTACCAGCTGATGGAGCAGTTGCCCCGGGAGCGCCTCATCCTGGGCATCTCTGGGGTCGCCATGGCCGAAGCGGCCGTGATCGAAGCGATCCGCTACGCCAAGGAACGCCATGCGTTCGGCGCACCGATCCTCGACTTCCAGAACACCCAGTTCGTTCTCGCCGAATGCAAGACCGAGGTGTTGGCCGGTAAGACGCTGATGGATCACTGTATCCAGCGCTATCTGGACGGCACACTCGACGCCGCGACCGCGTCGATGTCGAAGCTGTGGGGCTCGGACAAGCAGGTCGAGATCGTCGACCGCTGTCTGCAGATCTTCGGCGGCTACGGCTACATGATGGAATACCCCATCGCCCAGATGTACGCGGCAGCGCGAGTACAGAAGATCTATGGCGGCACCAACGAGATCATGAAGTTGCTCATCGGGCGGTCGCTGTGATTGATCAGGCAGCCGGTATCGTGACCGACCGCATCCGTGCTGACGATCACCATGGATTCGGGCGGCGCGGTTGAACGCGCTGAATGCCACACACTGCGCGAACTCGGTGCTGTGCTGCGTGCGGCCTGCCGGTGACGAGGCGATTCGGGTGACCATCGAGGTGCCCGTCCCGGTCCTCACCGCAGTCAACGGACCGGCCGCCGGTTACGCCCCGTCCCTTGCCTGCGCAGCGGATCTGGTTTTCGCCGCCGAGAGCGCGTACTTCCTGCTGCCGTTCATCACCATCGGGCTAATGCCCGACTGTGGCGCCACCCGGATTGGTCGCCGCGCCGATCAACCGGGCGCGGGTCGCCGAGATGGCCCTGATCGGGGATCGACTGCCCTCCACCGTACGGTCTCTCCCGAGTCATATCCGACGCTTAGTTCGCAGAGCAGGCGGATTCCGTGACCCCATAGCTCGCTGCCCGCCGCGCGGCGGGCCCTGGAACTGACGAAGAAAGCACTCGTCGCGTCCGCGCGCGGTGCGTTCCGGAGTGCGGACGCGACGGACGGTTCGAGTTCCTGGGCACCTGGACTTCCGCGAGCGTACCGCCGCCACAGTGCGCAGATCCGAACTACACCGCCCGTAAACACAATCGATTGACGGAGACATCATGGCAACACTCGGCGGACAATTGTCGATCAACGCGCGACGGCATCCGCACCGCAGCGCACTAGTGTTCGGCGATACCGAACGCACCTACCGCGAACTCGACGCCGAGATCAATCAGTACGCGCACGCGCTGTTATCGCTCGACGTGCGCAAGGGTGATCGGGTGGCGGTGCTGTCGCCGAACTCCGACTGCTTCATCCTCGCGCTGTACGGAGCGTTCAAGATCGGCGCGATTGCAGTCCCCCTCAACCCACGTGCCACGGCGCGCGATGCAATACCTGCTCGACGACTCCGGCGCGTCTGTGCTGCTGTTCGGCGGCGACACGGTCGAGGCGGTCCGGGGGCTAGCACAGCTCAAGTCGGTGCTGACCGCCAAAATCTTCGCTTTGGACGGAGCGCCCGGATTTGACGACTTCACCCCCACCAGGTCGGAGATGCCGGAGAACGAGCCGCCGGTCGAGGTCGTCGAGGACGACGACTGCATGATCATCTACACCTCGGGAACCACCGGCTCACCCAAGGGCGCGCTGTTCGACCACCACCGCGTGCTGTGGGTCGGGCATTCGATGAGCGCACTGGGACTGAACTCGTTCGACCGGCAGCTGCATGTCGCGCCGATGTACCACAGCGCGGAACTCGCACTCATGGTGCTGTCCGGATTTTCCATCGGCACCACCCACGTCGTACTGCCGACGTTCGAGCCCGCCGCAGTCGTCGATGCACTGGAGCGGCATCGCATCACCGCGTTCCTGGGCGTCCCGACCATGTATCAGCTGATCTTGAAGATGCCCGATCTTCCCGAACGGGATCTTTCGGCGTGGAGACTCGGTTTCTTCGGGGCCGCACCGATGCCTCCGAGCACAGTGGAGAAGTTGGTCGCGACCCTGCCGGAGGTGGGGTTCTTCCAACTGTGTGGCCAGACCGAGGGCGGCCCCACCGGCATCTATTCGACCCCCCGAGGACGTGAAGGCCCGCCCCGATGCCACCGGACGATGGTCGATCAACAATGCCGAGGTGCGGCTGGTCGACCTAGACGGCAACGATGTCGCCGTAGGCGAGACCGGCGAGATGATCGTACGCGGCGAGACCATCATGAAGGCGTACTGGAACAAACCCGACGCCACGGCCGAACGCTGCGCGATGGCTGGCTGCACAGCGGCGATCTCGCGGTCACAGACGCCGACGGCTACATCACAATCGTCGACCGACTCAAGGACATGATCATCACGGGCGGCCGCAACGTGTACTCCGTCGAGGTCGAGAACACACTCGCGGCTCATCCGGACGTCCAGGACGTTGCGATCGTCAGCCGCCTCGACGACAACCTACGGCGAGACGATCGTCGCCGTCGTGACCCCTGTCGAGGGACGCGAAGTGACCCTCGAAGATCTGCGCACGTTCGCCGCCGAGTACGTCTCCGACTACAAGCTGCCCCGCGACTTGGTGACTAGGCAGATCCCCCGCAACCCGTCGGGAAAGATCCTCAAACACGTGCTACGGGCGGAGGTTCGGGCGCGATGACCGACCACGTCCGAGCTCACCACCTCGGTGCTCTACGGCGAAGACGTCGAGGTGGGCCATGTGTATCGGCTGAGTTCGTACACGATCACCGAGCGGGAACTGGTCGACTATGTCGCTGTGTGGGATCCCCACGGATTCCAAGTCGATAGCGTGTACTCTCCAACTGGAACATCATCGAGGGCTCATTGCCAGGCCTGCGCATTCGCCGTGTATCAGCGTCTCCCAGTACGCAGTACCGGGGCTTGCGGTGACGAAGGCACGGCCACGGTCGTCGAACACGGCGTGCCGAATGACGACCGTGCAAGTGAAACGGACTTGGCGTAGACGCCGTCCGGCGAGCGTGTCAGGCCGGACGGGATGTAGGAACTTCGGAACCGACTTGGCACGGGTGAATCCCAACGGCAGCGCGATCGACCTCGGACCGACCAGGCCGACCTCACCCGGACCCTGGACTGCTGTCCCGCCCTGCGCCGCGTCGATGATGGCGCGGCGCTCAGTGACTTCGCCGGGATGCTGCGTCACCGCCGCGGTCAGCATCTGGATGCCTGGATTTCCGCGGCGGCCCGAGCCAGCGACATCTCTCAACTCCAAGGATTCGCAGCCGGACTGGACAAGGACTACGACGGTGCCGCAATGGACTCGACCCTCCCCTGGAGCAGCGGCGCTGTCGAGGGCACCGTCACGAAATTGAAGGCGGCGAAAAGGCCACCTACGGCCGGATGACCCAATCAGCCACGCCACCAGCAACTTTGTGCCTGTGCCAGAACGAATTGGCCGCTGACAGACCTACCGTCGCGAGCGGCGTCCTAACAGCATTTTGGGAGTCGCCGCAGACATAGACATCGGATCTCACGTTGACGGCCGACAGTCGTTCTTGCCAGGGCTTGGCTCGGCGCTCGAGGCGAAATGTCGCGGCCCGACCACGACGAACGTAGCATCGGCCGATCCCGCTATTCTGTCGGCGACGTCCCACGCGTCAGCGTGGAGCAGGAGCCGACGTCCTTCACGCTCGAGGACCTGTGCGTGAAATCTGTAGGGATGGTGGAGCCGGAACGGCGCCTGATAATCGATGGTGAGGCTCCGTGTGACGGCGAGCGACCCGACCGTGTACAGGGCGAACCCGAAGAGGTCGTCGAAAGCGAGGGCCACAGCGCCCCCGTGTGCTATCCCTGGAGCACCGACCTGGGCGTCGGAGAAGACGTGGATCGCCTCGACGCCCGTAGCGGTGCGCACCACATGCAACCCCAGACTGGCGGGGTTGTCTGGCCCACATCCGGCGCACTCCGCGGAGTGTGGTGGCAGCTTTTGGCCGAACCCCACCGTGTCCTGACCGGCGAGGTGTGCGGTCCACCGGGAAATCATTTCCCCATCGTCTCGGGCATCCCCTTCACCGATGTCCTCCTGTGCGCGATGATCGCCCGGGTCGTCCACTCCGGCCACACGTGTCACGTCTCGTCTCTTTCCACCCAGATCTCCGAATGAGAGCGGGATTCCTAGATTTCGATTACGGCCAGTTCGCCGTCGGTGTGAAGGGAACGCAAGCGCTTCTTGTCGAACTTGCCGACTGAGGTCTTCGGCACCTCGGAGAGGAAGCACCAACGCTCGGGCAGCCACCACCTGGCAACCTTGCCCTCAAGGAAGTCGCGCAATTGGTTCGGCGTGACCTGTCTGCCCTCGCGCACGACGATGACCGCCAATGGTCGCTCCTGCCATTTGGCGTCCGGCACCGCGATCACGGACGCCTCGAACACGTCTGGGTGACCGGCGAGTAGGAGCTCGAGCTCGACCGAGGAGATCCATTCACCGCCCGACTTGATCACGTCCTTGGTGCGGTCTGTCAGGGTGACGAAGCTGCGCGCATCGATTCGGCCGACGTCGCCGGTGCGTAACCAGCCATCCTGAAACTTCTCCCCACCATCCTCTTCACCGAAGTACGCGCCGGTAATCCAGGGACCGCGCACTTGCAGCTCACCGACAGCGTTGCCGTCGTGCGGTAGCTCATTGCCCTCGTCATCGACGAGTCGCAGCTCCACTCCTGCGACCGGACGGCCCTGGGTAGCGCGCAGTCGCCACCGCTCCTGCGCCTCGAGCGAGACTGGCGGCCGTGCGATGGCAGCCAATGGCGATGTTTCGGTCATTCCCCACGCCTGGACGATCTGAATGCCGTACTTCTCCTCAAAGATCTGCATCAGATGCAGGGGTACAGCCGAGCCACCACAAGCGACCAGGCCGAGAGAAGAGACATCATGGCCCGGGTTCGTCTCCAGGAAATTCAGGACGTCGTTCCAAATCGTCGGGACCGCGCCTGCGATGGTCGGCTTCTGGGCGTCGATGAGCCGCACGAGCGGTTCCGCCTGCAAAAACCGCTCAGGCATGAGCAGATCGGCACCCGCCATGAGAGCGGCATAGACCAGTCCCCAGGCGTTCGCGTGAAACATCGGCACGATTGCGAGGACGCGGTCATCGGAGGTGACCCGGAGGCCGTCCGCGGCGCAGGCTGCCATCGAATGGAGATATGTCGATCGGTGGCTGTAGGCCACGCCCTTGGGGTTGCCGGTGGTGCCGGAGGTATAGCACATCGCCGCAGCGGAGTGCTCATCGATGTCGGGCCAGTCGAACGTCTCGGGCTGAGCGGAGAGGAACTCCTCGTAACTCACGACTGTGACACCGTCTCGGCGCAGCGGCGCGAGATCGGCATCGCCGGTCACAACGACGGTGTGCAGGCTGCTGATCTGCGGCAGCACCGGCACAAGGAGCGGGACCAGGCTGTCATCGACGATGATCACCTGGTCCTCGGCGTGGTTGGCAATGTAGGCGAGCTGTTCTGTGGTGAGCCGGGGGTTGAGGGTGTGCAGCACCGCGCCCATCGAGGGCACCGCGCAGTACGCCTCCACGTGCTCTTGGTTGTTCCACATGAAAGTCGCGACCCGCTCGTCGCTGTTTATCCCGCGTTTTCTCAGCGCGTTCGCCAACTGGGCCGATCGACGTGCAACGTCGGCGAATGTGCCGACCTTCACGGTTCCATCGGCCTGTAGGGTTCGAACGCTGGCCGAGCCGTGCACGCTTGCGCCGTGGCGCAGGATCGCCGCGGTCGTCAGTGAAACGTTCATCATCGTGCTTTGCATAAGATTCCTTCATTCGTGCGAGTGCGGTCGAACCGACGGCGGTCCATCGGACCGTCCGAGTGCCCAGGGGTGCGATCAGCGACTCGCGGCCGTCAACGAACTAGACGCGAGCTCCAAAGCCGCCACCAACTCCACCTCGACCTGTGGCAGCCGACTGGCTGCCAGGGCCACAGCGTCCAAGCGAGCTCGCACGTCAACATCGCGCTGGACCCCGGCACGGGCTGTCTCGGTCCATGCCTGCGCACAACGGCTGGCGGCTTCCGCGAGGTCCGCGCTGGGGAGATCACCGGTCAGTCGTGCGACCTCAGCGCACCCTTCGGCAAGCAGGCGCCGGAAGAGCCCGCCACCGGTGCCCGCCTTCTCGATGAAGGCACCGAGGCTGAACAGGAGGACCTCCAGATGGTTATCGGGAAGGCTGCCCCAGGTCCCGATATCGGCGACCAATTCTTCAACGGCGGCCATGCCTTCGGCGCCGCCTGCGGCGGCGGGACCGGCAATGGTCGCCCCGAACGGCGAGCGCATGTTGTTCGCGGACTGCCGGAACGCAGCCGCTGCAGTATCGGTGATCGCGGGCAGATTCTTCGGCCAGATAATGCGATACGTGCAGTGGCGCGTGGGTTGCGGGAACGACGTCGAACACCTTGCCCGCGCCAGCGCGTCAAGTGGGACCTCCTGCACCTCGGCCCGGTCGTTGTCCACGACGAACGCAACACCCGTCTCCTCGTCATAACCGATCACGACAATGTCGTGGCGACTCATCTGCAGGCGGACTCTCAGATACGGGAGTTCGGCAATGTCAGCCCACACCAGGCTTGGCCGGCCAGCATCGACCTCGTCGCGAACCCAAGACCACCCCTCGCTGGGATCGTCGGTCGTGAGGACCTGGACCTGCCCGCCGAGCCGACGGGGTAAGTCGACTTCGAAATCACCGCCTCGTCCCACCAAATACAGCGGCGGCACGAGGTCAGTGGATCGGAGGTAAGACAACCCCAAGGCACCGCCGAGTGTGAAGACCAGGCCCTCATCGGGCGGCCCGCCCCAGCCCAGACCATGCCAGTGCATTAGATCTCGCATCGCCCCCGAGCCACAGTGCCCTCCCATCCGATGCGGGTAGTTCTGGATTAGAGACGTACTGGGCATCTGACTTCCTTACGGCTGGACCAACGAGCGGATGTGAAGGCGCGGTCAGTTGTTGCGGATCCGGTCCAGGTAGACATGACGAGCCTCCATGTCGACGTCGTCGAGGAACACCGAATCGGTGCCCAGAGCCTCGCTGAGCCGAGCAGCAAGCTGTCTGGGAACGAACTTCATCGCCGCCACCATGGCGCCGGCGAGACGAGTGACCCGCACGAACGCCCGTGGACTCTCGATCAGATCGGCTGTCGCTCGCGCAATCTCCTCCGGTTCAGCGTTGCGCAAGCCCTTGGCTCCAGCTGTCCCGGCGACGAGTTCAGTGTTGGTGAACGTGGGCCGGACTGTGGACAGCTGCACCCCGGACTTGCGGTACTCCTGGCGGGCCGCATCGGTGAACCCGATCACCGCGAATTTCGTGCCGCAGTAGGTCGCTAGACCGGGTACCGCGAGCTCGCCGGCCAGCGATGCGGTGTTGATGATGTGGCCGGCACGTCGCGGCAGCATCCGTTGAAGTGCGAGCTTGGTGCCGAAGATGACGCCCATAACGTTGATCTCGACCTGTCGGCGAGTCACCGTGTCGTCCTCTTCGTGAGCGTGCCCGGTGGGCATGATACCGGCGTTGTTGATCAGCACATCGAGAGGCCCGAAACCCTCCTCTACGAGGTCGAGGAAGTCACGGAAAGAGCCGGGGTCGGTCACGTCGAGACGGGTGACAACCTTGACCCCGAGTTCGGCAGCGGCTTCGTTGGCACGGGCCTCGTCGATATCGCCAATGGCAACCCGATGGCCTCGTCGCATCAACTCCTTCGCGGTGTGGTATCCGATTCCTCGAGCTCCGCCAGTGATAGCCACGGTTTTGGCGGCAGTGCGTGGGCGGTACGTCGTCACTTGCTGTTGTCCTTATTTCAGGCCGAGACACTGCCGCAGACCGCGGCCATTGCCGCGCGCAACGCTTCCTCAGCGATGGCTATACGCCAGGTGGCGTACGGACGGGTACCCCGTCGTGTTTCTTGCCGACACAGGACTTCGTGGCTCCGTCATCGTCTGGTCCAGCACTACATGATTTGCCCGTAGACACCGCCGAACCGCGAACTATTAGGCCGCCTTCCATCCGCTATGCGGAAAGCTGATGGGGGGAAGTTGCTGAAGGCGTCGTCGATGTTTGACCACGCCGACGTCCATTCGTTGGGCGGCCCCGCTGAGTGCGAGGGATCAGGGTCCACACCGTCGCCGACGGCCGTGTGGTGAGCCATCAGCCAAGCGCATGGCCTCCTCTGCCCGGGCAAGAACCGGGCGACGTTCGTCTCGACATTCTGTTGAGATGCGAGCACCCGCCGTCGTCTATCAGCCTGGATGATGGCGTGTCATCTCATGACGAGCCGACGGGCACGAGCTCGGACCAGTCGACGGGGAGATTCTGAGCGATGACGCGCTTGCTGAACATGAAGTCGCGGGGTCGGTTGACGCAGTCCGCGGCGATGAGTTCCCCGGAGCGGAGGTAGAAGCACGTGAAGTCGCGGTCTCGTTCGGGGTCTCCGCTGAGGACGACTTCGTCGTATCCGGTGTTGAGGCCCGCGATCTGGAGCTTGAGATCGTATTGATCTGACCAGAACCATGGGAGTGCGGCGATCTCCTTGTTCTTCCCGCAGAGCGTCGCGGCGGCGACCTTGGCCTGCTCGCCTGCGCTCGCGACGGACTCGAGCCGTATTCGACGGCCGTAGCGGGCCATGTCGTGGCTGGCGCAGTCCCCGGCGGCCACGATGTCGGGGGCACTGGTTCGTGCTTGGTCGTCGATCACGATGCCGTTGTCGACGGCCAGGCCAGCGGCTGCGGCGAGCTCGGTGTTGGGCTCGACGCCGATGCCGACGATGACGAGGTCGGCTGATATTGATTCGCCGCCGACCAAAAGGACTTCACGAATGCGGCTGTCGCCGGACAGTGCCTCGACCACGGCTCCGGTCCGGATGGTCACCCCTTCACCGTGGTGGATTCGGGTGAAGAATGCCGATACTTCGGGTGCGGTGACCCGTCCGAGGACGCGTTCGGCGGCCTCGAGCACGGTGACTTCCAGGCCCAGTGCACGCAATGAGGCTGCGGTCTCCAAGCCGATGTAGCCCCCGCCGATGATCACCGCTCGTCGCCCGGCCCCGGCGACTTCTCGAATCGACTCGGCGTCTGCGGCGGTGCGCAGATAGTAGATACCTGGGAGGTCTGCTCCCGGCGCAGTCAGCCGTCGAGGGCGCGCACCGGTGCACAGGGCGAGCTTTTCGTAGGGCAATGTGTCGCCAGTGTCCAGCAGGAGGTGCGCTGCCGAGCGATCGATCGACCGTACCGTCGCATCCAGAAGGCGGATCCCCTGCTTGGCGTAGAAATCGGGCATGCGGATCGCGAGAGCGTCAAGTGTGCTCTTGCCTGCGAGATAAGCCTTCGACAGCGGCGGCCGATGGTAGGGCGGCACCGACTCATTGCCGATGAGGACGATCTCGCTGGTCCAGCCTTCCTGGCGGAGACTGGTCGCGAGTTGGGCCCCAGCATGGCTGGCTCCGACGACCACAGCTCGTCGCGAGGTCATGCGCTCTGCCTCGGGGTGAGCTGGACCATCATTTTGCTGATGCCCCTCACGAAGTTCGACTGCACGTACTCCGGCTCGCCGACGACCTCGATGTTCTCGAAGCGAGGAAGCAGCTCCTCCCAGAGGATCCGCAACTGGAGCTCGGCGAGCCGGTTACCCATGCAACGGTGGACGCCGAACCCGAACGAGATATGATTTCGTGCGTTGGCCCGGTCGATGATCAGCTCATCGGGTCGCTCGAAGACGCTTTCGTCGCGGTTGCCCGAGGCGTACCACATCACGACCTTGTCACCCTTGCGAATGAATTGGCCGTTCAGCACGGTGTCGGTCTTGGCTATCCGGCGCATATAGGCCAGCGGGGTTTGCCACCGGATGATCTCCGACACCATGTTGGGGATCAGGGCGGGGTTCGCCTTCAGCTTCTCGAATTGGTCAGGGAACTGGTTCAGCGCAAGAACACCACCACTCATCGAGTTTCGGGTGGTGTCGTTGCCGCCGACGATCAGTAGCACCAAGTTGCCCAAGAACTCCATCGGACGGTCGATCAGGTCCTTGGTATTCTTGTTGCCCTGCAGCAGGGTGATCAGGTCGAAGCCGGGTTCCTCCCCGGCAGCAGTGCGGGCAGCCTTGTCGTGCCATAGGGCGCTGAGACCTCGCGCCATGTCGACCATGCCGCGGAACACCTCGTCGTTGTCGGAGGGGCCGCCGTTGGCTTGCTCCATCGAGCTTGCGAGGTCTGACCAGTAGACGAGCTTGCGTCGCTGTTCGTACGGGAAGTCCAGTAGTGTCGCGAGCATCCGCGCGGTCAATTCGATCGAGACGCTCTGTACCCAGTCGAACGGCTCATCGACGGGAAGGTTGTCAAGTACCTCTCGGACGCGCGATCGGATCAGGCCCTCCATCTCACGCAGGTTCTTCGGCGCGACCACACCTTGGACAGCAGACCGCTGCAGGTCGTGTCGTGGCGGGTCCATCGCGATGAACATCGCGATATCCATGAAACGGGGCGGGGCTCCGATGATGATGAACGGCTCGGCCGAAAAGACCTCGTGGTTCTTGTCGACCGCAATGATGTCGGCATGCCGGGTAACGGACCAGAACGGCCCGAACGGACTGTTCGGCTGATAGTGGACCGGAGCCTCGTTGCGCAGACGCTCGTAGTAGGACCGCCAGCGTCCTTGGCGGTACAGGAACGGGTTGCTGAGATCGACCTCAGCGAGCTCGACGTCCTCGACTGGCGGGATCGGGCTTTCGACGAAGAGCTTCTTCCCGTCGGTCCCCGTCACCCATCGCAGGGTCCTGTCGTATAGATGCGCACCCCGGATCTGCAACTCCATCGGGATAGTGGACTGAACCTTCTCGGTGATCCCGCCAGGAATCTTCATCATGTCTGATCGTTTTCTCTCGTTGTCACATCTGGAACTCGGGCAACTGGACGGTTAGGCCGTCCCACGCCTCGGAGACGGCCATCTGGCAGGAAAGCCGGGAGGTCGGTTGACGTTCGGGGTTCATCGCGAGCATCTCCTCCTCATTGGAGCCGGACGGCCCCACCGTCTCCGACCACTGCGGCTCGACGATCACATGACAGGTTCCGCACGCGGCCTCTCCTCCGCAGTCGCCATCGATACCTGGCACCGCGTTATTTGTCGCGACCTGCATCAACGACTGGCCTTCGACCAACGACGCTGCGTGCTTCTCGCCGTCGTGACTGATAAAGGTGACAACTGCCATGACCAAACCTCTCGGTGCTAATACTTGTTAAGAGTCTTGTCGGCGATGCAGGCTGCGGCTATGGTTACTGGAGCCAGATAGTTGTGAATTTGGCTCAGCCGAAGGGGCAGCCAGTGAACAGCCACAGCAACGCGGGCGTTCCACCGCTGGCGTTCGTCCAACTTCTCGAGAGCCAAGCGCTCGGACCGGACGCCACCGCCCGGTTTCGTCACATCATGGCTCGTGAGGGAACCGTCGAGGCGGCACTGGTCAAACGTGACGTTCAGGTGCCGTTGCGATGGTTTCGGGAGGTCTACCCAGACCTCGACGTCGATCAGGCAACGATGCTGGGATTGTCGTTCGCCGAGCAGGCCCAGCTGACATCGTTCGGGCCGCTGAGCGTGCCACTGGTCAGCGCTGGCTCGGTGGCTGAGATCGTGGAGCTACTCGCTTTTCTGCCGTTGATCTCAACAGCCC
This sequence comes from Nocardia sp. 852002-51101_SCH5132738, assembly GCF_001665695.1. Taxonomy (NCBI): domain Bacteria; kingdom Bacillati; phylum Actinomycetota; class Actinomycetes; order Mycobacteriales; family Nocardiaceae; genus Nocardia; species Nocardia sp. 852002-51101_SCH5132738. The sequence goes on from NZ_LZML01000129.1 coordinate 28,988, forward strand.
TCAGTCCCCTGTTTCATCCGAGCGACAACGGCCTGACCGTGGTGCTCACCGGACACACCAGCGATCCTGGTCTGGATTACCTGGTCGTCACCTATGGCGGATCGGCCCTGCTACGGCTACTCGACATGCTCACCGGCGAGATGTCGACCGTCACCCTCCATCTGAGCTGGCCGGCGCCAGCGTCCCACACCCGCCACCAGGAAGTGCTCGCCGGACGCCTGTTTTTCGACGCGCCCGCGTCCTTCGTCCACATTCCCGCTGACACGCTCAAAGAGGTTTGCCGTTTCGCCGATCCTGTCGCGTATCGACTCGCCATCGCCGATCTGCAGCAAACACTCGATCACCGAAGCGGAACCACGTCGTTCTCCGACAAAGTGAGACGACTACTGGAAGAGGACCCCGCGCAGACAGGTAGTCACTCGGTCGCAGACAAGCTCTGTGTATCCACCAGCACACTCAAGAGACGCCTCTCCGACGAGGGAACCACTTTTCGCGAATTGCGCCAGACATTCCTGCGGGAGCGCGCGATGCTGCGTCTCCTCGACGGATCAATGTCCGTGAGCGAAATCGCGGGGGATCTCGGATACAGTGACCTCACCAACTTCTCTCACGCCTTCAAGCGATGGACCGGCCGCTCTCCAAGCAAGTTCCGACACGCATAACGCGGTTCCGACACGCATAACGCGATTGGTGAGTTCGGCTGCTGCTCGGCCCGATACCTGGCTGGAGGGCCCGCCTGGTAGAGACCCCCACCGGACCGGCCCGCCCGGCAGAGTGCGTGCGCTGTGGGATATCGCCACTGCGGATGTGTACGCGAGGTCCCGTCACAGCCGCTCCCGCAACCTCTTCTCGCTCTCGTCGATCGCCGGCCGCCAGCCATTGCACCGACCATGATTGCCCGGCCATCCGGCAGGAACGGCGTTCGGACACCTCAGGATGCCAGCCTCCCTCACGGGCGATCGAGACACTGCCAGTCAGGATCGGCCGACGTACACCTTCTCGTAGCCGATCAGTCGCGCGGCATGCTCGACTCCACTTTGCAGATCGGCGAAGGTGGTCATCTCGCTGGTGTGGGCTCCTATGTCGACGAGCGACCGCGCGACTTCGGCGGAAAGGCCCGTGAATACAAGGGTCGCACCCATCAGACGGCATGTGCTCACCGTGGCGATGAGGTGATTGGCCACGACTATGTCGATCGGAGGCAAGCCTGTGATATCCACAACGACGGCCTTCGCCCGTGCGGACAAGATGCTGGCCAACAGATGCTCGGTGAACGTCAGCGCGCGCCGCGCATCGAGCCTTCCGACGACCGGTACGATCAGCAGGCCCGGAAGCAAGCACAAGACCGGGGTCGGCAGGATGCCGCAGCAACGGGTTCGTAGGTGAGCTCGTTGATCCAGGAGGGGATCGGGCCCAGCAGCCGCTTCGGATAGTGCGCGGTAACGGTGGAAGGCATCCAGCCCGTCCAGGAAGCAATCAGCCTGCGTACACACCCCCGCCCCTGATTCACGCCCGCCAATAGCTCGCGAGGCTGGCACAATCGATGCAACTGACGTACTCGTAATCGTCTGCGCCACATGGGAATAGCAAGATTGAAATGGAAGTCTCGTCACCAGATCGCCGGTCTTGCATCCCTCTGCCCTTGGATAGCAGGCCAGGCTTCGCCGCCGCCTCACCCGTCGCCGACGCCGCCGAGTTGGCCTGCACTCGCCACGCCACCCTGCACATCACCTGCGTCCACCACCCCATCAACACCCGAACCCTCGGCCCCGACCTCGACGGGCTGCGCGGCGCCACCCCACCGACACCGTCCTCGCCACCACCCACGGTGGACCCGCCATCGAAACCCACACCCGCGCCGCCGCTTCATCGAGACCATCCTCGTCCGACTCGCCCGCAAAGCCCCCCTGCGACATCCTCATCATCCGCACCCCTGGGCAGCCTTGTCCGTCGACCCGGGTCGATCGTCTCGTTCAAGCCGTCGACGGCAGCCAACGATGACCGCGCGTCAGTAGCCACTACCCCAGATGCTGCTCGGACCGTGCAATGAACGCAGCAGGTTCATCGGACCAACGGGCTTGGATCGCGGGCAACGGAATCGGCGATTGTTCGATGCCGTCCACTGCCTTCGCCTTCCCGTTCGGACTTCGTGCGGATCGACGCTGATACAACAAGACAGGCAGCAAGTCAACGCTCAAAGCTGTTGCTATACAGCGTGATTCATGCCTATTGGCGAAGTAGATCCCTACGGTTGGGGAGATCCCACTCCGAGGGCGGGACCTCCCCAACCGTGTTTCGCGGCGGCATAGGGCGATGCCGGTAGCCGATCTCGCAACCGAGATCATCAACCTCTCTGAACAGTGACGGAAGCTCCGGACCCCTTCCGACGCCGCCGCGTCGAATGATCCAAACCGGCTCTGCGACAATCGATCCTGCCTCTGCCTATACGAACTCGTTCGTCGGCACGCCACTCAAGAGACAAGTGGCCCTCACATCACACGGACCCACGACTCTGCGCAGGACGGCCGCGCGAGTTCGGCTCCACCACAAGGACATCGGATTTCTTGCCGGGCACCGAGCATCGAGGGCGCAGTTCGGTTACGGTCGCGATCTCCAGCAGCCGGAGGCAGGGAAATAGACTCCGCTGCGCCCAGCCTGGGAGTAAGATCTGATTTAGTTGGGTTTTCCAAGTAATTCCGTCGGCGGTGCCGTCGACTCGGGCGACACCGCAGCCGTTCGCGGCCGGAGGTGAAGCGATGATCCACTGGAGTTGGCGCGAGTTCTACGGTGGGCTGCTGGACGTCGGGCAGTTTCTGGCATGGCAGTTGCTGTACGGGCTGGTTCTGACCGGGGCCAGTTGCTGCGGCGTTCTCGCCGAGTGCGTCCCGTTGCGCAACGAGTTCCCACCATTGCGATGGCGGCGCCTGAACGAGGCCCGGGATGCGGCCCGCGGGATCCATGAGATCGAAGCCTTCCTCGCCGTCCATACGGCGCAATAGCCCACGCCCGGAACCGATCACACGCGGGTGAACCCGAGCGCGGCCATTGCCGTCCGGTCGATGCACCGCGCTGCCACACGCATCGCCGACCAGACTGCTCGCCCCCCCTGCGCGTCAGCATGGTCCGCCCCTCGTGTCGATCGAGACCGCTGCTGTCCAAGGCGAAGCCCGCCTGGGCGCGGGCTATTGCGTCCGTGAGCATAGTCGTCCTCAAGCAAGTAGCTGTAATAGCCAAATCGATAGGGTCTAGCAGGAGCCCGCTCATGGACGCTGCTGCCCACGATCCTGGTCCCAACGCGACGCTGGAGGGCGCCGATCTTCCAGGCGCGCAATTGGTCCGGCTCGTGCGAGCGATCCGCAAGGCCAGATATCGCGTGATCGAGCACGGGCCCGAAGGTCTCGAACAGCTCGCCTACGATGCGGCGAACCCCTGCCCGGCGTCACCATCACCGACCCGCGCTCCGAGGTCGTCGATGCGCCCATCACCGACGCGGACGGCAACTACACCTGCCAAGGCGTCGAGGCCGGAACCATATCCTGGTCGCGTCGGCCGCGAGCACATGCGGCCCACCGCCACCACGCTGGTCATGCCCGAAACCGGGCCTGCTGCGCCACGATCTCGAACTCACCCCATGGCCGTGCTGAGCAGCACCGTGTGGGCCGACGGCCAGGTGGTGCCCCAACGCCAAGTCACCGTGCTCGACGACGCCGGCATCCCGTCGGCACCGCCCGGACCGACGAGCACGGCCGCTACACCCTGACCGACCTCGCCGAAGGCGGCTACACCGTCGTTGCCCGCGGCTATCCCCGGTGACGAGCCGCGTGAGCGTCAGTGGCGGCGAGATCGACCGCCCGGTCGAACTCGGCTACGACGTCGAACCCCGGGCACGGCACCGGACTCGAACCATCCACGGAGACATCATGACCGGCCTGACCGCCAAAATCCTAACCACGAAGGCTGGCCCAGCCCGGGCGCGGTGCTGACCGTCACCGACTTCAATAGACACCAGCTCGACCGCACCGAAGCCGACGCGACCGGCACAACCACCACCGCAGTTCTGCCCCCGGCATGCTCACCGCCGTCGTGACCGCACCCGGCCACCAGCCAGTCGCCCACATCTCCGCATCCGGCACCGGCACGGTCGGCGAGATCCAGCTCAAACCTGAGGCGAACGCCGTGGCCACACCACCGCCAGGTCCGTGGATCATCGACCCTGCACGCTCCACGGTCATCGCCACCACCCGGCACCTCGCATCGGCGGAATCAAAGCCCGGTTCGCAGAAGTCAGCGGACGGCTCATAATCGCCGAGGTCTTCGGCAAGCATTTCGGATCAACTCACGCCAGACCGGCGTATTTCTTCTGGTTCCATGTTCACCGGTTCCCCCCTCCCAGTGGAGAGCCTAGAAGAAGAAGCCGATCCAGCCCCCGCCCGGATTCGCTGTTATGGTGCATGACAGCCGCGAATCGCAAATCCGATGGGGCAATGGTGATTCCGACCTCTGGTGCGGCACGGTGCCCACCGGTGCGGCACGGCACGGGAGAGGCGCGGATCGGAGCACCCGCCGCACGGTTCGGCACGCTCGCAGCCCGGACCCCTCCCCGCCCCTATCTTAGCTTGAGATTTATCCTCCGGCTGATGAGGCGGGCGGTCGGTCTCACAGTTTGCGAAGTCCTTGGCTGATGATTCCTCTTGCAATAGAACAAATCTCATCCCGAGGACTTCGATGTTCAGTGTGCATGATCCCGGCTCCGTGGCTGCGCTCGAAGAGCTGAGGATGTTCCGTGAGGACTTCTACTTCTGCTTGAGCAGACGGGCGGACGCGTTGTTCGAGCTGGTGGACGCGGTGTTGTGCGGGCAGGGACCGGTCGCGTCGTTGGCCGGGTTGTCGCTGGTGCCCGAACATCGGCGCGGACACGGCGCGGTCTACGACGCGCTCAACTGCGGGCGGGTCGAGATCGCCCGGCTGCGTACGACACTGGCGGGGTTGCCGTTGCCGCGTGCCGCCGACGGGCGACTGGTGTTGGCGGTCGATGTGTCGTCGTGGCTGCGTCCCGACGGGGTGACGTGCCCGCAGCGCTGTTTCTGCCACACCTACGGCCGCCGCGTGGGTGAGCACCAGATGGTGCCGGGTTGGCCGTACTCGCTGATCGTGGCCCTGGAAACCGGACGCAGTTCCTGGACCGCGCCGTTGGACGCGAGGGTGTCACGAGAACCGTGTAAGTCCGAAGCTAGTTCGGTACTAAATCTATTCTAGCACAATGGAATTCGGTTC